>NZ_JBALEQ010000092.1:0-170534 GCF_036917775.1 Nostoc sp. | reverse complement strand
TTACTCACTTAATTTCCAATTGATGATGTATCAAAAAAATGTCTTAGTTCGAGTGCTGTGAATGGATTTTTTATTGTTTGTGAGAAATCCGGGCTGGTCATGCAAAGGATGTGGGTTACGAACTTTTGCAAATGTTATCTGATATTTTTGATGAACCAGTTGATAAAGGTAATCTTAAATCAGTTCTACAACGTCAAGGAAATGTAAATATTTCTCTAGGACATAGAAGCATTAATAGTAATATAGTTGGCTGTATAAACCTTAATTCTAAACAACCTAAAATTAAATAAAATAAAAATAATTCTGATACTTCTAAATCCTCACAGAGTAGCAATAATCAAGCTAAAATTGATAAATTACGACAGTTTGGTTTAAATGACGAGCAAATTGCAGAAGCATTAGAGTTACCCTTAGAGGTTGTTAATCAGTTTTAACTTTAAACATAACCCTCCTGTTTTGTTGCGGTGAGAAGCTCTTATAATGTATATACTCTTTCATACGCAGCTATTCCCAATCTTCGTACTTCAAGCCATCAATACGGCTGAATTCATGGGTGTTGTGGGTAATAAGGGTAAGATCATTTGCTAAAGCGATCGCAGGTGAGTCTGCATTATGGATGACTATTAGGGTTTTCAATCATTAACCCCTCACTTACAACTGCTGCATTCAACTCATTATCTGCGGACACAAAGGTAATAGGAGGTAATCCATTAGCAATTGAAATGGTGTTGACTACACGACCTACTGCTAGTTGGATAGCATCATAACCTCTTAAACCATAAGTTTCAGATAATACCATTCCAGAATTAATGATATTTTCTGTGATTTCAACAATTTGATAGTCTTTCTGTAAATCACGTTTGAACTGATTGCGTGTTACTGTTGCATCTTTAATACTAATACTTCCACTGCGCGATCGCCTGGTAATTGCCGCTATAATTTCTACACCAGTTATTGCAGCAATAAATGCCTCATTGTTGAGAGCCGGATCAAATAGCCCCAAAACCCAAACTGATCCAGTTTCGCTAATATAACGCTTAACTAATGCGCTACTGTCTAGAAAATAAACTGCCATCTAGCGGCGTTCCTCAATGATACTTTCAGAAACAGGCTTTCCCTCAGCATGAATTAATCGTCGCTCAGTTATTGGCTCGTAAGTTGGATGCTTTATCTGTTTTACTAACCCAGAATCGCTCAGGGCTTGATGAAATGCTGCTTGCTTAACAGTTTCTTCTTTATCAGAAAGATACTTTTGAATTGTCTGATTAAGCTGCTGAAGCTCTTTTAGCTCAAGTGTATCAAGCTGCTTAAGTATTTGTTTCAAAGTTTCTATTGTCATACTTTTTTAATGTTCCTCAAAGGGAAGCTGTTCTGGACGTTCAAGCGTATCGCCTTCCAAACTACCTATTACTTATTCAACAAACTTACGAGAGTATCCTAGTTCTTCTGGCGTTTTTGTTGGAGATTGTGAGGATTTTTGTATAACAGGTTGAAAGACAATCACTACATCTAATTCTTGGTTAGCAATTTCAGGCGGAAGCTGGATTTGCAGAATTCCATCATCACCAATATATGTTCTAATCTTAATGCTTTCCATAGCTGACCTCCTAGCTTATTATATTATCAAGATTTGGGCAAGTTTAACTTTGTTTATAAACCATTTCCATTTTCAATTTTTCAATCTCTAATCTCAACTTATCATTCTCCATCCTCAACTTAGCATTCTCCTCCCTAATCAACTCAACTTCATTCCTTTTACTCAACGCCTGATTAATTGCCAATTTACGCATATCTAACGAAAACCAACGCTGATAAGTTTGTGTGTGAACTTGTACACTATGCCCTAAATTATCCGCCGCCGCTTTAATTGGTATCCCCAAAATATGCGCCCGAATTGCCCAAGCGTGACGTAAATCATAGGGTTTAAAATCTAATCCTATCTTGCGAAACCACCAGCTAACTCGCTGTGTTAACGCCGTTATCTCAGCATGATTAGTGTTATCTTTTTTAGCGATCGCACTCCTCAACATCTCTAAATATTTCGGATTTCTCAAATCAAAGTCATCAATCCATTGCCGATGTAATGGCAATGCTTGTCTCTCACCAGTTTTAGAATCCTTATGAACTTTCCATGTCAAATCTGTATTTTCTTGACTCAACCACCAATCAATATCAGGATTAATAAAAAGTTCCCGTGGACGTAAACCAAAAACTGCTAACATTCCATACGTCCAGCGCCAAAGGTGCCAGCTATCTTGAAGACTTTGATTAACTTGATTACCTCTATTATTCAGATAATCTTCAAACTTGAGAATTCCATCATGTATTTCCGCATCGGTCGGTATATTTCGGGAATTATTCTCCGGCATTTTGGAATATTTCGATAAATCAATTTCGATATTGAATGTCACACAAAATGCTGCGATCGCTCTAGCTGCATTATACTGAGCCCATTCCTTATCGATTTGCTCAATTGAACTGATCAGATTTTCAGCAGTTGCTAAATCTTTAGGATTCGTAAATCTCTTTGTTCGGGAAAAGTAATAAAAAAAAGTATGTTCGCTTTTAGTAGTTCGTTTATGAGTTTTAAAATACTCATTTTCAAATTGTTCGAGTAATTCTCCTATAGTTTTAAATTCTTTTTTAATTGCCTCATTACCTAAATATTTATCATTCCATTCAAAAGTTTTACGAGCGATTAATTTACCTAATTCATAGGCTTCTTCCTCAGCCGTTTTGAGTCCATCTAAGTTAGAGGGAATATTCAAGCTGAGATTGTATTGTTTTCTCCCAGTACCGTTGCTGTCTTTGTCTCCCGGCTTAATTGGCAACGTCGCCCGTAATTGCAGACTTCCATTCGATTCTCTAATTGTCACCTTTGCCTTTGCAGACTTCAAACGCAGATTAACTTTCTCTAATTCTAGTAGTACTTTCGTTCTCATGTGTTCTTTTTGCTGCTGTGCTTGCAGACTTGAGCCAAGAAAACTGCCATCGGTAGATGAAACAGGCTCTAAGTCTGCAAAAGCTTGTTGATACTTGTCTTGACCCTGATTATGCATCACTGTGTTTTTAGCCTATATTTAGCCTAAAAATAAATGTGTTATCAGCGAACAATGTTTAGAACATACACTGTTTACTGCAAACATTAGGCTATTGAAAAGAATTAAACCACAAAAAGGATTACTCCGGTCCTTATCACGGTTATGACGGCTTCGCTATCTTCGCTCGTGATATGGACTTGGCACTCAACAGCCCAACTTGGTCATTAATTGGCGCTCCTTGGAATGAAAAAGCTCAGGCTAAGAAGGCTGAAGCAAAGGCTAAGGCTGCCGTTTAGGGAAATGGGAGAGAGAGATAAGTAAGGATAACCTGGGGCTAAAACCCCAGGGGGGAGTTGGGAATCCAAAATTCAAAATTGAAAGATTAAAAATTTATTTTGATTTTTGCATTTTGAATTTTGAATCATATTCCCACTCCCTACTCCCCACTCGCACCTCAATCAGTAAAAGAATTCAGTAAGCTTGGAGTCCAGAAGAAATGCCTCAGAATCCAGAAAAAATTCAAGATCACGTCGAGTTATTCCACCAACCTGAGTACCAACAGCTATTTGAAAACAAAAAGCAGTTTGAAAACGGTCACGATCCCGAAGAAGTAAAACGGGTTTCAGAGTGGACAAAGGGTTGGGATTATCGTGAAAAGAACTTCGCTCGTGAAGCTTTAACTGTTAACCCTGCTAAAGGCTGCCAACCACTAGGAGCAATCTTTGCTGCTGTTGGTTTTGAAGGTACTCTACCTTTCGTTCAAGGTTCTCAAGGTTGCGTTGCTTACTTCCGCACCCACTTAACCCGTCACTATAAAGAACCATTCTCTGGTGTATCTTCTTCAATGACTGAAGATGCAGCCGTGTTTGGTGGTCTGCAAAACATGATCGACGGCTTGGCAAACTCTTACCAACTCTACAAGCCTAAGATGATCGCTGTCTGCACCACCTGTATGGCAGAAGTAATTGGTGATGACTTACAAGCCTTCATCAACAACTCTAAGCAAGCTGGTTCAGTTCCTCAAGATTTCCCAGTACCTTACGCTCACACCCCTAGCTTTGTCGGTTCCCACATCACTGGTTACGACAACATGATGAAGGGAATTCTTTCTAACTTGACCGCAGGTCATAAGAAAGAAACCAGCAATGGTAAAATCAACTTCATCCCAGGTTTTGACACATACGTAGGTAACAACCGCGAAATCAAGCGGATTGCTTCTTTGTTCGGCTTTGACTACACAATTCTAGCCGACAACAGCGACTACCTGGATTCACCAAACACAGGTGAATTCGATATGTATCCAGGTGGAACAAAGCTAGAAGATGCAGCAGATTCAATCAATGCGAAAGCAACGATCGCTCTGCAAGCACACTCTACCCCCAAAACCCGCGAATACATCGAAAAAGAATGGAAGCAACCAACCTCAGTTTCCCGTCCTTGGGGCATTAAGGGTACTGATGAGTTCTTGATGAAACTCAGCGAATTGAGTGGTATCCCCATTCCTGAAGAATTGGAAATCGAACGCGGTCGTGCAGTTGATGCCATGACTGACTCCCACTCATGGATTCACGGCAAGCGCTTCGCTATCTACGGCGAACCAGATTTAGTATACAGCGTAGTTGGCTTTATGCTAGAAATGGGTGCTGAACCTGTGCATATCTTGGTTCACAACAGCAACGAAGTATTTGAAGCAGAAATCAAAGAATTGCTTGCTTCTAGCCCCTTCGGTCAACATGCAACTGTTTGGCCTGGTAAGGACTTGTGGCACATGCGATCGCTGTTGTTCACCGAACCAGTAGACTTCTTAGTTGGTAACACATACGGTAAGTACCTGTGGCGCGACACCAAGATTCCCCTCGTGAGAATCGGCTACCCCATCATGGATCGCCACCACCTACACCGCTATGCCACCATTGGTTATCAAGGTGTGATCAACCTCCTCAACTGGACTGTAAACACCCTGTTTGAAGAAATCGATCGCAACACCAACATTCCTTCTAAGACAGATATTTCCTACGACTTGATTCGTTAGAAATTGCGTAGAAACACAACGTGTTAATTAAAGGGTAAAGAAGGGGAGTAGGGAATAGGGAATAGGGAATGGGGAAATATTCAAACCCAATGCCTAATGTCCAATTCCCATCCCCAACTCCCCTTTTTCTTGATAGCATTTACCCAAGGAATTGATAAATGGAAACCATCAATCACACTCACGAACACACTCACACTCATCCTCATCCTAATTACCATCCACCTAACCAGAAAAAACGAGGGTGGTTCAACAATCTTCTTAATCCGTTGCGCCGTGTGGTGGATGAAATTCAGGTTAAAAATAATCGCTTCGCTCATCTAATTTGCCAAACAATTCCTTGTTGTTGTCCCTTTGAGCGACAAATTAAATTATTTGGGAAGACTATTGATATTCCACCACTATGTAAACTCAATCCTTTATATGACGAATTTGTAGGATTGCGTTTCCGCGCTCTATCCTACCTCGCTGATGTATGTGGAGAGGATGTTACAAGATACATTTGTTAGTCATTGGTCATTGGTCATTAGTCATTGGTCATTAGTCATTGGTAGAGACGCGATTATACTCTGCGAGAAGCCGCTCTTCGAGCGTCTACGCGTCTGTACAATAGTCAATTCAAATGACAAATGACAAAGGACAATTAACAATTAAGAGAAGAGAGATGAAAAGCACCCAAGGCAAAATCAACGAGCTGCTGACTGAGACAGGATGCGAACATAATCAGCACAAACAAGCCCAAAAGAAAAACAAATCATGCGCTCAACAGGCACAACCTGGCGCGGCTCAAGGGGGCTGTGCCTTTGATGGTGCAATGATTGCTCTAGTGCCGATCGCAGATGCAGCGCATCTAGTCCACGGGCCGATCGCCTGTGCTGGTAATTCCTGGGGCAGTCGTGGTAGTCTGTCGTCTGGCCCGCAACTCTACAAAATGGGCTTTACCACTGACTTGGGTGAAAATGATGTCATCTTCGGTGGCGAAAAGAAACTCTACAAAGCAATTTTGGAACTTCATGAGCGCTATCAACCAGCAGCAGTATTTGTCTACGCTACTTGCGTTACAGCCTTAATTGGCGATGATATCGATGCAGTCTGCAAAGCTGCGGCTGAGAAAATTGGTACTCCTGTTGTTCCCGTCATTGCCCCAGGATTCATTGGCAGTAAAAATCTCGGCAACCGTTTTGGCGGTGAATCTTTATTAGAATATGTTGTCGGAACAGCAGAACCGGAACATACAACGCCCTATGATATTAACTTAATCGGTGAATACAATATCGCCGGGGAAATGTGGGGAGTAACACCACTGTTAGAAAAGTTAGGCATCCGTATTTTGTCTAAAATTACGGGCGATGCTCGCTACAATGAAATTCGCTACGCCCACCGCGCCAAGCTCAACGTCATGATCTGCTCACGAGCGTTGCTGAATATGGCGAGAAAGATGGAGGAGCGTTACAACATCCCTTACATTGAAGAGTCTTTCTACGGCATTGATGATATGAATCGCTGTCTGCGAAACATCGCCGCTAAATTAGGCGACGCTGATTTACAGGAGCGGACAGAAAAGCTAATTGCAGAAGAAACGGCTGCTTTAGATTTGGCATTGGCTCCTTATCGCGCTCGACTCAAAGGTAAGCGGGTTGTGTTGTATACAGGTGGTGTCAAGAGTTGGTCGATTATCTCGGCTGCTAGAGACTTAGGCATTGAAGTTGTTGCTACCAGTACTCGGAAAAGTACTGAAGAAGATAAAGCCAAAATCAAGAAGTTGATTGGCAACGATGGCATCATGCTGGAGAAAGGCAACGCTCAAGAATTGTTACAACTGGTTAAAGACACTCGCGCAGATATGCTGATTGCTGGTGGACGTAACCAATACACCGCTTTGAAAGCTCGAATTCCTTTCCTTGATATCAACCAAGAACGCCACCATCCTTATGCAGGTTATGTGGGAATGATTGAAATGGCGCGGGAACTATACGAAGCTCTGTATAGCCCGATTTGGGAACAAATACGCAAACCCGCTCCTTGGGAAGAAGAGGAGGAAGTTTAAATGGCGATCGTTACCGCTTCTAACAAAGCACTGACAGTTAATCCCCTCAAGCAAAGTCAAGCTTTGGGCGCAACCTTAGCCTTTTTGGGATTGAAAGGGACAATGCCCTTATTCCACGGTTCTCAAGGTTGTACTGCTTTCGCCAAAGTTGTCCTGGTGCGGCATTTCCGGGAAGCGATTCCCCTTGCTACGACGGCGATGACGGAAGTCACGACCATTTTGGGTGGTGAAGAGAATGTGGAGCAAGCAATTCTGACTCTGGTGGAAAAAGCTAACCCAGAAATTATTGGTTTATGTAGTACTGGGTTAACGGAAACTAGAGGCGATGACATTGAAGGTTTTCTTAAGGAAATCCGCGATCGCCATCCAGAATTGAATGATTTAGCGATCGTTTTTGCACCTACCCCAGATTTTAAAGGTGCGTTACAAGATGGCTTTGCTGTCGCTGTGGAAAGCATAGTTAAGGAAATTCCTCGCGCAGGTGGACTCAGAACTGAACAAGTCACGATTTTGGCGGGTTCTGCTTTCACACCTGGGGATGTACAGGAAATCAAAGAGATAGTCACATCCTTTGGATTAGTGCCGATCTTTGTTCCTGACCTTGGCGCTTCTCTAGATGGACATTTAGAGGATAATTATAGTGCGGTTACAGTCAGTGGAACTACCTTAAAACAGCTACGAGAAGTAGGTAGTTCTGCTTTTACCCTGGCATTAGGTGAAAGTATGCGGGGGGCTGCCAAGATTCTCGAAGAACGCTTTGGCACACCTTATGAGGTGTTTGGCGAACTGACAGGATTAGAACCAGTAGATGAATTTATCCAAGCATTGGCGATTCTGAGCGGTAACAGCGTACCCGAAAAATACCGCCGCCAACGTCGTCAGTTGCAAGATGCGATGCTGGACACCCACTTTTACTTCGGTGCAAAACGAGTTTCCTTAGCACTGGAACCTGATTTGTTGTGGTCAACAGTGCATTTCCTGCAATCGATGGGTAGTCAAATTCATGCGGTGGTGACAACCACGCGATCGCACCTCTTAGAAAAACTCCCGGTAAAAAGCATCACCATCGGCGACTTAGAAGACTTTGAGAGTCTAGCAGGCGGTTCAGACTTGCTGATTGGTAACTCGAATGTGGGTGCGATCGCAAAACGCCTCTCGATTCCTCTTTATCGTTTAGGATTGCCCATTTATGACCGCTTAGGTAATGGTCAATTTACCAAAGTTGGCTATCGAGGCACGATGGAACTTTTGTTTGGCATCGGTAACCTGTTTTTAGAAGCAGAAGAAGCGAGAGTTAAGCAGTTCCAAGAGTTCGGAACTGTGAGCGCAGAGTTTTGAATTCACACTTGAAATTCAAAACAGTTCAGTTAAAAGTTGATCCTCCCTAACCCTCCTTAAAAAGGAGGAATAGAGCAAGCCTTAAATTAGCCCCCCTTTTCAAGGCTACGGTGTACACACAAGTGCTTTCGTTCAGAACACAAGTGCTTTCGTTCAGAACACGAGGACTTTTGTTCAGAACACGAGGACTTTTGTTCACAACACGAGGACTTTTGTTCAGAACACGAGGACTTTTGTTCACAACACGAGGACTTTCGTTCACAACACGAGGACTTTCGTTCACAACACGAGGACTTTCGTTCACAACACGAGGGCTTTCGTTCACAACACGAGGGCTTTCGTTCACAACACAAGTCTTTTTTGAGCTTTTAAGGAAATAAAACAGCTTTGCTTTTCAAGAGGGGTGGTGGGGATTAAAAGTCTGTGGAGCCGCTCCACTCTAAAAGACTTGTGTGTACACGGTAGCTTTTTAAGGGTGGGGGGATATTCCAAGGCTAAATATCACTAACTGAACCGTATTGCTTCAAAATTCAAAACTTTAGAGAGGAGAATTACAATGAAAATAGCCTTCACGACGAGTGACCGAGTTCATATTAATGCCCACTTTGGATGGGCAAAAATGATTGATGTTTACGAAATTTCTGATGAGGGATATCACTTCGTAGAAACCCTCACCTTTGAAGGCGAACTCAAAGAAGATGGGAATGAAGATAAAATCACCCCAAAACTTGAGGCAATAGGCGACTGTACGATTATTTACGTAACAGCAATTGGTGGTAGTGCCGCCGCTCGGTTAATCAAGAAAGGTGTCACCCCAGTGAAGGCGCGATCGGAAGAAGAAGAAATTAGTGAAGTGCTAAATAAGCTAGTGAAAACCCTCAAAGGTAATCCTCCACCTTGGTTGCGTAAAGCTTTACAGCCAAAAACCACAAACTTTGCTGATGAAATTGAAGACGAAGCAACAGTATGACCGCAAATAATAGTGTGAACGGAACCGCTACAACTGAAGTCTTGAACTCACCTTTTCTTAAGGTCTTAATCAAACAAATCCGTGGTCAAGACAGTTATGGAGTTTATCGTACTTGGTCGGATGAGTTGATTCTCAAACCCTTTATTGTTACCAAACAAAAGAAACGGGAAATCTCCGTTGAGGGCGAAGTTGATGCGGTAACTCAAGCCCGGATTATGGCATTTTTTCGGGCTGTAGCGGCTGGAATTGAACAAGAAACAGGTTTGATATCCCAGGTTGTGGTTGATTTGAGTCATGAAGGATTTGGCTGGGCGTTAGTTTTTTCTGGTCGTCTTTTGCTAGCTGTGAAAACCTTGCGAGATGCTCATCGCTTTGGCTTTGACTCGCTAGAAAAATTAGCAGAAGAGGGAGAAAACTACGTCAAAAAAGGTCTTGATTTGGCGAAACGCTTTCCTGAAGTTGGCAAAATTTAATTAGTCATTAGTCAATTGTCATTGGTCATTAGTCATTGGTCATTAGTCATTAGTCATTAGTCATTGGTAAGTAACTACTGACAAAGTACAAAGGACAACTGACTAATGACAAAGGACAAAGGACAAAGGACGAAGGACAAAGGACAAATGACAATTGAGGAACTACAAGCAAAAATCAGACGGCTTAACAGCAAAGCTGGTCAAATGAAAATGGATCTGCATGATTTAGCTGAAGGTCTGCCAACAGATTACAAACAACTTATGGATGTTGCCGCCGCAACTTATGAAATCTATCGCCAGTTAGATGAACTTAAGCAACATCTGAAACAATTGGAGAATGCTAAATGACTGGAACTATTGATGAATTCAAGAAGCTCGTAGATGCAGAAGAATTTTTTCAATTCTTTAATATGTCTTACGACTTAGAAGTTGTGAATGTGCATCGTCTACATATTCTGAAAAAGTTTTCTCAATATATGCAGGAAATTGATGATAATTCTCCTGACTTGAGTCAAGAAGAGAAATTAAATCAATATTCTTTAGCTTTGCAAAAAGCTTATCAGCTATTTATCGAATCGACAGCTTATGAACAAAAGCTGTTCAAAGTGTTTAACGACAAGCCGAAAAATGTAGTCACACTGACAGAAATCACTTCTGATTAGGAGGTATAAATTGGTTAACCTAACGCCTACCGAATTAGAACGCTATCGTCGCCAAATGATGCTTCCGAATTTTGGCGAAACAGCACAGAAACGCCTAAAGTCAGCGACAGTTTTGGTTACAGGTGTGGGAGGATTAGGCGGTACAGCAGCGCTTTACTTAGCAGTAGCAGGCGTTGGGCGGCTAATCCTAGTCCGGGGTGGTGACTTGCGGCTAGATGATATGAATCGTCAGGTTCTCATGACTGATGATTGGGTAGGTAAGCCAAGGGTATTCAAAGCTAAAGAAACTCTGGATGCGATTAATCCTGATGTCCAAGTGGAAGCTGTTCATGATTACATCACCCCGGAAAATGTAGACTCATTAGTGCAATCTGCTGATATGGCTCTTGATTGCGCCCACAACTTTACAGAGCGCAATTTGTTAAATGAGGCCTGTGTGCGATCGCGGAAGCCAATGGTAGAAGCCGCAATGAATGGGATGGAGGCTTACCTGACGACGATTATTCCTGGTGTGACTCCTTGCTTGTCTTGCCTGTTTCCAGAAAAGCCTGATTGGGATCAGCGCGGCTTTTCAGTTATCGGCGCTGTCTCTGGAACTCTAGCTTGTCTAACAGCTTTGGAAGCTATCAAGCTGATCACCGGGTTTAGTCAGCCTCTATTATCGCAATTGCTGACAATCGACCTAAATCGGATGGAATTTGCTAAACGCCGTTCTCACCGCGATCGCTCTTGTCCAGTATGTGGCAATAGTGCGCCTTGGAGACACGCACAATCCAATTCAATGGAAGCCACAGGGATTGCACAAAATACTTAATTTTGTCATTAGTCATTGGTCATTAGTGAATAACAAATGACAAAGGACAACTGACAAATGACAACCTACACCTGAAATCAGAACAATTAATCGCTACAAATCAGGAGACTTAATGGCCGTTATCTTATCAGAAAAAGCAGAATTCCATCTGCGGGCATTCCTCAAAGGTTCCGCACCCGACGCTAATGGCGCAACTAAAGGTGTTCGCATCTCGGTAAAAGATGGTGGTTGCAGTGGCTATGAATATGCCATCGATATCACCAGCAAACCCCAACCAGATGATTTGGTAAGTCACCAAGGCAAAGTGGTAGTTTACGTTGATGCCAAAAGTGCGCCGTTATTAGACGGAGTTATCGTTGACTTCGTTGAGGGAGTGATGGAAAGCGGTTTTAAATTCATCAACCCCAATGCAACTGATACCTGCGGTTGTGGAAAGTCCTTCAAAACAGACGACGGCACGCCTACTGGTGTACCTTGCAGCTAACATCATTCCGTTAGTGCCAAGTTTGATTGTAGAGGCTTTCCATAGATGCGGTAAGCGATCGCGGAGCGTCTCTAAGAGTTGCCATGCCGCAGGCTTATCGCTTGAGGTAGCTTCTCGTTCGCATTGCATCCCTTACCTCTATAGAGAAGCCAACTAAACTTTGCATCTCCGTAAGAAAGAGGAAAGCAAAAAGTAGGATAGGTTGCTCAAAAACTTCGGAAATTAAACCAACTGTATAACGTTTGAGGAGAATCGGAAAATGGCTTCCTACCAAGTTAGATTAATCAACAAAAAAGAAGACCTCGACACCACAATTGAAGTTGAAGAAGATACCACCATCTTAGAAGCAGCAGAAGAAAATGGTATTGAATTACCCTTTTCATGTCATGCAGGATCTTGCTCTAGCTGTGTAGGTAAGGTTGTTGAAGGTGAAGTTAATCAAGATGATCAAAACTTCTTGGATGACGATCAAGTTTCTAAAGGATACGCTCTACTTTGTGTAACTTATCCTCGTTCTAATTGCACAATCAAAACACATCAAGAAGCGTATCTCGTATAAAGTATTACTTTGGTTGCCAAATACAGCAACCAAATAAAGGATGAAGGATGAAGGATGAAAATATACTTCCTTCTTCCCTTCAAAATTCTTAATTTATAATTCTAATGTTTACCTCTTTTAAGCTGATGTGCGCCTAAATTGTATAAACACTCTTTACGGTCGTTAATTGTTAACTGTTGACTACTTATAGTAGTTAGTCACTAAATTATATAAGTGTAATTTGATATGAAAAATAGAGTGGCTTGCAAAAGAAGCCAACTCTATTTTTTAATCAACAGCAACTATCACATCTGATGCTTTAATCACAGCATAAGCCTGCTTACCTTCTGCAAGTGATAGCTTTTCTGCTGATGATTTTGTGATGATTGACACTAGCTCTACTCCTGGCGCTAGTTCTAAAGTTATCTCAGTATTAACTGAACCATGTACAACTTTTTTGACAGTACCCTTAAGAGAATTACGAGCGCTAATTTCCATGTTTTTTCTTCGCTAATTTGAACTATTTATACTTTAGTAAGTTAGCAAGGTTTGATTTTAAAACCAGCTTTTTTTAAGATATCTTAATAATTGTGAAATAATCCTCATTTACTTAACAGTATTACATCTGCTCTACGAGCATTACAAAAATAAATGGGACGGTTATTTGCCGTAAAAAGTAATATCAAACAATATAAAACAATATAAGACAACTAACTATTGATGGATATTATCATCAATTTAATATAGCCATTTGCTTGTGTTTAAATACTGAGGTAATGCTATATTCAAGTATTTATAGCAACCAAGTAAAAGAAGTTCAGATTGTGCAGGAGCGAGTTAATACAACAAGGCCAAATCTATTTTTTGAACACTTAAGTCCAGTTGTAGGTGTAGAATTTCCTGTTCCTAAAGACTGGTTGCCAATAACAAGTTTTCCATTGCTAATTATAGTAGGTATGACTGGCGTGGTAAAAAGCACAATCACAAAAGCGTTGGCTAAAGAAGGCTTGGATTTTACACTTTTACCTAATCGTCGTGTTTTAACCGAACGCGCAATAATTGCGCCAATGTTAAAAATGCAAGAGAAACTCATGCAGCCTCATTGCCGGATTAAACGCTTAACTTATACTTGCCTTTATCGAGGTTTTAAAAGCGATGGATACAAGCGATCGCTCTCTTATAATTGATACTATAGCCAGTCCCCAAGAATCAGCCAAAGCAATTATTTCTCGATTGTGCAAATCTGTTAATATAAAAAGTAATAAGTGAATATGCTTAGTAAGAGTTAGCACAAGGATTGCTCAATGTCGCTATCTGAATTTGCAATTGTAGAAAGTACTCTCCGTGAAGGCGAACAATTCGTCAAAGCCAATTTCTCTTCAGATGATAAAGTCGAAATCGCTGAGGCCCTTGCTGCGTTTGGAGTAGAATATATAGAGTTAACGTCACCAATTGCTTCACCTCAGTCTAGACGAGACTGTGAGCGATTGGCTGGGTTAGGCTTGCCATCCAAAATATTAACTCACATTCGCTGTCACTTAGAAGATGCTAAAGTTGCTTTAGCAACAGGCGTAGCCGGGATTAATTTAACTATTGGTAGTTCTTCTTTGATGCGTCAGTTTAGTCATGGTAAAGATATTAATCAAATTATTGATTTAGCATCTGAAGTTTTAACTTTTATTCATCAACAAGCTCCCGATATTGAGTTACGCTTTTCGGCTGAGGATTCGTCACGTACTCCCATAGAAGATTTAATCACAATTTACTCGGCAATTGAGAAATTAGGATTTGTTCAACGCATAGGAATTGCCGATACAGTAGGAATTATTACGCCAATGCAAATATTTGAATTAGTGAAGACTTTGCGCCAGTTCACTAATTTAGATATTGAGTTTCACGGTCATAATGATACAGAATGTGCAAATGCTAACAGTTATACGGCACTGGAAGCGGGAGCAACTCATATTGATACTTGTGTTCTGGGAATTGGTGAGCGCAATGGTATTACCTCACTAGCTGGATTCATTGCTAGGTTATATGCTACAAATCCAGAGCAGATTAAATCTAAATATCGCTTAGATGAACTTGGTTCCTTGCATGAATTAGTTGCGAGAAAAGTTGGGATTTCTATTCCTTTTAACCATTGTGTTTTTGGTGAGAGTGCTTTTAGTCATAAAGCTGGCATTCATACTAAAGCTATGCTCAATAACTCAAAGACTTATGAAGCTATTAATCCCCGCAGTTTTGGTGTAACGCGCTCAATTTTAATCAATCATAAATTGGCTGGAAAACAAGCGGTTAATCACCGAGCTAATGAATTAGGACTTTCCTTTAATTTATCCCAGCTTAAAGATATTACCCATAGATTGAAAACTTTAGCTGATAAACAAAGTCTTACTATCGAAGATGTAGACAATATTTTATATTCTTATCATTGTCAGTAAATTTAACAATATACACACTTTCTGTCCAAGTGGAGATCCCCGACTTCTTCAAGAAGTCGGGGATCTAAATCCACCTATATCTGCTATTAATCTATATTATGAAATAAAACTGTAAGAATTACTGCTTTTCCATACTTTTACAAGCTCTTTTAAGAAAAATATCTGGCGATCTTTATAAATGATTCATAATTTAAACTTATAAAGCTGATAGCATATATGTAAGTTAAAAGAATTTGGATAACATTTTTCAAGAATGGTGAGTAATGCTCACCATTATGTTTGCCAAGCAAATTTATATTAGTAAATTATCAGAAATAAAGTTAACTAAGGAATACTGATGAATCAAATCAACAGTCAAAATTTGAGTGAAGTAACAACCCAATGGCTAATAGTAAAAGGCTATAATTATAGCGATTTAAATCAGCCAGGTGAAAATGGCGATACAGCTTTGATGAAAGCTACAAGAGAAGGAGTATATGCAGTCGTCAAAGAGCTAATTGATGCAGGTGTAGATATAAATGCTCTAAATAGCGATCGCAACAATGCTTTGTGGTTTGCTTGTTTTGGTAATCACTACGATTTAATTAATTTACTCTTGGCTCATAACATTGATATTAACAACCAAAATGATAACGGTGCAACTGTTTTAATGTACGCAGCATCAGCCGGAAAGACAGAAGTTGTCAAATTACTTTTACAACATCATCCTAATTTATATTTAAAAAACTTAGACGATTATAAAGCAATAGATTTTGCTAGTAACGTAGAAGTCTTAAGGATACTTAAAAATGCCATCCAGTCAGATATCGGGCAAAGCCTATCATGACGCTACCAAGCATTCTTACTTATCGGTACAACTTGACCCAAATTATGTAGATGCTTCAACACAGCCATCTTCATTTAAAGTTTATCCCAAGTTTTATCGGAGAGTGAAATTAAATCTCAATAATCCTGTTCATACTTTTATCTCATTAACCAGTGCGATAACTCTAGAAAAAGTATATAAAGATGGCCCTTATAAACTGCGAGTAAATCCATCAGCAGGCGCTCTGTATCCTACAGAAGTTTACGTACAGATTCGCGGTATTGAGGGAATGGTAAATGGTATATACCATCTAGAAGTTAAGAATAATTGTCTAACTCTCATCTATGAATTAATTGATGATGGGTTAGAGAGTTATATTATACCGGGCAAATGTATCAACGGATTCATCTTTTTAATTAGTTGTGTTTATTATAGGTCTAGCTGGAAATATCAAAATAGAAGCATAAGATATTGCTTCTTAGATAGCGGACATCATTTAGGTGCGATCGCAGCTTCAGCTTTTCTCTACAACCGAGATATACAAATAATTTTTGACTTTGATAAACTCACTCTCAATTCAGATTTAGGATTTGAGAATAAAGAGTTTATTACTGCTTGTGCGGTGTCAGGAGAAATACAAGACAAGAAAATCAGAAGCTTAAGGCTGAAAGTTCCTTTTGTCTCTGGTACTGATTATTTTGAATCCAATCAATTTATTGAAGATGCTTATCAAGCAACTACTCTACAAAAGAGTCGTCAGCAGCAATTAAAGTATCCTCAATTTGATTTTGATCGGGATAAATTTTATCAAACAGTTTGGGATAGACGTTCTATTAGACGTTTCCGGAAAGAGGCTATTTCTCAAGAAGATTATTTATATGTAGTGCAACAACTTCAACAGTCAATACCAACAGAAAACTATGAGGAAATAGAAATTTACTCAGTGGTGCATCGAGTAGAGGGAATGACACCTGGGTTATATAAAGGTACGTATCTGGTTAAAGCGGGTAACTTTAGTGAAAAGACAGGTTACTTATGTATTAATCAAGCTATTGCTAGAGATGGCGCTGTAACTTTATTTTTTGTGTCAGATTATTTAAACTATCAAACTGCTATGCAAATAGCTGGTTTTCTTGGACAAAGGCTTTATTTAACTAGTAATTATTTGGGAATTCAGTGTAGTGGAATTGGTGCGTATTATGATGACGAAACCCAAGGATTATTAGAAACAAATAAAGATGTACTTTATGGAATGGTGATTGGAATATAAGCAGGAAGCTAAAGAGAGATGGCTAGAAATATGTATTACTTTAATAGTGATGACTCACATCCTATGCAACCAACATCGGCAGATATTATACTGCGACAGCAATTAGAGGATTCTATTAGTAGATACTTTTATGACGCTTGCGATCGCACCATTCAAAATCTTCTGTCTGATTGTCGGTGGTATGTCACAACCCACGCCAATGCTCTGACATTGGTAATTGAATGTCCCGATCAAGTTATTAATTGGCGTGTTTTACAAAAAATTGTGCCAATGGGGACATTACTCTACGGAATTGTTAACAGTGCTAAAATCCGTGTTTGTCCGCCAGAAAGCCAAGGCATACCTTTTGAAATGAGGGTAGATGAACTTTCTGTTTATCGGGATTGGGCTTGATTCGATTTTGGATTGTTAATTAAAAGTTGATATTCTGGCTGATAAGTGCAGCTACCTCTTCAAAAACCAAATCAGCAGAATGTTTGACAACAGGACTTAACTCTAGTCCCAAACCAAGATTTTCCGCCTCAATTAAATAAACTGTGACATCTTCAGGAAAGTCATTTTGAAAGATTTTCCGTCCTGCGGCTAAAGCATTATCCCAACGAAAATCGTGCAAGTTATAACTAGGTTCTGGTAAAGCTTCCAGTTCTTTCCCTGGAACTTTAAACACAGCACCCGGTTCAGAACCAGTTGAACTTGCATCAATAATTACTAATTGTTTACTACCTCTAGCTTGAAACATTACTTCCATCCCTGCGGTGCCACAATCGTAAACTCGCACATTAGGATGAGGGTTTTCAGCTAGATATTTTTGTAAGCGTTGGGCAATGATTACGCCTACTGCGTCGTCATTGCGATTGAGGTTGCCGCAACCAATAATAGTTAGCATGGGATCATATTTAATGACTTTAGTGAGTTGCAAAAGCACTGTCATCGATAAATAGATGAGGTAAAGCACAATTTCAGGCAGTATTAGAGGATGTTTTAAAAGTCCTCTTCTCGGTTAAAAAACGTTTAGATCCCCCTAAATCCCCCTTAAAAAGGGGGACTTTAACTCCGGTTCCCCCCTTTTTAAGGGGGGTTAGGGGGGATCAATGAGTACCTAAAATCACAGTCAACAACTTTTCAAACAACCTCTTAGACCGCCAATAACAGTATTCTAAATTTTGTGTGTTAAACTGCTGAGTGCGCTTTAACATCCCAGACATAAGTGTTTATCTGCTCTTTTGCCGGATAATATTATAGGCAGCGTGTTAAACCGTATAGGAGTAGTTGAATAAATAGTTAGGCGTGCTACCTACACTTAAAGTATTATGGTCAAGATTCTTAATATCGTAGGTTTAGTTCTCGGCTTCATAGGTGCCTTTCTCGCCTTTCTCGATAGTTGGCGCACTGGCTCACGGTTTAGCGAGAGAGGCGTTAAACTTGGGTATGAACCAACTTTGAACACGTGGTTTTGGAAATCGTGTGGAAGTATTGGCTTCGCACTGATTACGATCAGTTTTGCTCTCCAATTGTTCGCCGCCTGTATTGGTATCGAGTAGGTTGTAGATCAGCCAATCAAGAGTGACTAAAACAGAGGCTCTGACTAAATAATACAGACAAAGCCTCTGAAAACTAAATTATCACCAGGAAACTATAAAGCTACACCATGTTTCTTGGCAACTTCCGTCAGTTTCTCATACTGATGTTGTGATGCTTGAGTTAATATCTCTTCAGCCTGTTCTTTAGTACTTCCTTCTTTAGGAATTAAATACTTGACATAAAGAGATACAAAATCAGCTGCGATCGCTAAACCAGATAAAGCGTGTTTGTCAGCTTCTTTGCCAGCGATCGCAGCTACCAAACCGGCTTTAATTGGGTCTGGTTTAACTTTCATGAACTGCTCGACAAGTTTAGGAACGTAGTCTTCTGGTGGCAAATTATCTAACTTACTTCTATCTGGAGTAAAGTTACATTCTGCGGCTTGAGCCTGCTCTAAAACACACCATTCTATGTATTCTTGCAATGCTGCATCGGGAACGCGAGGGAGATAATTATGTAGCGCTAAATCAGACACAAGCTTACCTTGTAAATTTCTGTTTTGTTGAAGTGAATTAAAGCAAGCCTAACGCACTGTTTCTATAAGTTTTAGTGTGGTACGCTACGAGTTTTGAATATCAGGCATTGGGAATAGGGCATTGGAAATAGGTTATTTCTCCCTGATTTCCCTCAAATTTATCTTTTGGGCAATCGCTTAGGTAGATGGCTAATCCAGTAAGCTGTAAGTAACACTAGTTTGAGAAATGGAGCGCGAAACATGACACTCACTGAGCTACTTCCTGCTATCAGGAAACTTTCTATATCAGAAAAAATTAAGCTAATCCGCATTTTGGCGGAAGAATTGGATACCAACAAAGATATTTCACCTCTCGAACCATTTAAAACCTATGATTTGCCTACATCGTACAATTCGTTTGGTGCAGGTGAAATTCTCATGCAAGCCTTGAAACATAAAGATTAGGTCTGACTAAATTAAGAGCGATGTCTACGACGGGCTACGCCTACGCTCAGGTTGATAGCCAATCTAGTAAGCTGTAAAGTGAGCGTTGTCGATGATTGTAATATGAAAACTTTTACTGCGATTGTTGAAAGAGATCCTGATACTAAGTTCTATGTTGGCTATGTCCCTGGCTTTCCTGGAGCGCATTCTCAAGGTGAAACCTTGGATGAATTGCAGGAAAATTTGCGTGAAGTTATTGAGATGCTTCTAGAGGATGAGGATCTGGTATTCGAGACAGAGTTTGTAGGTATACAACAGATTGTGGTTCAGTAGACCATGAGTAATATTCCTATTCTGAAACCCCAAGAAGTTGTACGAATATTGGAGAAGCTTGGGTTTGTGGAGGTACGTCAGAAAGGCTCACACAAACAGTTTCGACACGAAGATGGACGAGGAACAACAGTCCCATTCCACAAAGGGCGTGACATCTCACCGAGGTTGCTACGGCAGATTGCGAGTGATATTGGTTTGACGATTGAAGAAATGCTGGAGTGGCGATGATGTTTAACACTTAACCAGAAATCAAATGTTAAAATCTCACGATTTGGCTACCCAAAGTAGTGAAATGTCGTACTGATTGAACATTGAATTGGCACTCACAAGCGTCATTTCTTCTATCTGAGCCTGTGCAATCAACATTCTGTCAAAAGGATCTCGGTGATGCAAAGGTAAAGCAGCCGCTTGTAAAGTATGAGAAGCTGTAATTTCTAGCGATGCTTACGGCTGGCTACGCCTACGCATTGCCCGCTAAAAGAGATCCTGATACTAAATTCTATATTGGCTATGTCCTTGGGTTTCCTGGAGCGCATTCTCAAGGTGAAACCTTGGATGAATTGCAGGAAAATTTGCGTGAAGTTATTGAAATGCTTCTAGAGGAGCTATCACTTCAGACACGCAACGCGATCGCACAACTTCAAGGCACAACATTCACAAACCCAAATTGACGAAAGTGATGATCAAAGGTGAATGCCTGAGTTAAATGGAGTTTATTCATTACAACCCGACTGGAGCAGTCCGTGAAACTCCAGTTTTTATCTGAGAACTGACGAAAAATCTGCCAAGTTTGTCGAATATCGTCTTCTGTCAGGTAATAAATGGTCGTCAGAACATCTGAAAAAAATGCTTCTCCTAAACTAATTGCTCTTAAAAATTCACCACGGGTTCTCAAAAGAGTCAGAGTTTCATCGATAATGTAATCTGTTGTTATCAATTGCTCAGTATTTTGATTAACCCATAAAGATGCTATCTGATGATCGGTATCGGAAGGAACAATACTAGCAAACCAAGCACTTGTGTCTACAAAGATCATGTTGCACTATGTGGAGGATAAAGAATAGTGTCATGATCTCGACCAGAAAATTTATCATTGCTAACTTCTAAGGGCATGGCTGCAATTTGTGCCAAAATCTCTCTAGGAGTTTTGTTTTCAGGTTTAGCCTCAGTTGAAATCACAGTGACTTCAACACGAGTTCCCTCGGCTAATGGAATCGGCTGTAATAACCTCAGCACCCCTTGTTCATAAACAGCTTCTATAGTTATAGTCATAAACTTTTTCCTCATGCCATAGCTATTTCTAATCATGGCATAATATCTAACACAGTAAAAAACACAGCTAATGACTAACTAATAAATAATTAGCCATTAGCTATTAGAAATTAGCATATTTTAAGCGGTACGAAAACGCGCTAACTCTTCACCAGTTTTCGCATCATGGGCGTGGACTGTACACACCAAACATGAATCAAACGATCGCGCCACGTGACCAACTTCCACCGGATCGCTAGAATCGTAAATGGGTGTCCCAATTAACGCTTCTTCAATGGGGCCGCGGATTCCTTCACCGTCACGAGGGCCAATATTCCAAGTACCTGGGGCAATAACTTGGTAGTTCTTAATCTTACCGCCCTCTATTTCCACCCAGTGAGATAAGGAACCCCGCGCTGCTTCCGTTGCACCCCAACCGCGTCCATCTTTTTCTTTGGGTTTGATATACCAAGGGTCGTTTAATTTGAATTCGCGTAAACAGTGTTCAGCTTGACGATATAACTTGACAAGTTCGTGAACTCGTGCTAGCTGACGCACATGAATACTAGCACCACCCATCCGTTTGAAGACATCGAGGATGAAGGGGTCGTAGTGTTGCCAAGATTCGCCATGTTGACCACCAGCTACTAATTGCCGCGCTAAGGGGCCAGTTTCCAAGCGTCCAAAGTCTTTGTGCAGGACTGCACTCGACCAAGAGTAAGCGTTATCGAAGTCTTTGGTATTGATTGCAGTGGGTTTAGTGGTGCGATCGCTAGGGTGAATATCTGCTGTTCCCTCATCGTACCAGGAGTGAGTTGTATTCTCGCGGGTAAATGACTGATCCATTAAAACGTGAGTGTCTGCAAAGCTGTCGTACACTCCACTTTTCATAATCATCGCCGCATTTCGTCCTTCGATAGTCGGCTTTTGGTATTTATCTTCATGGGCTAAATATCCCCAAGTGACATATTTACCAACACCAGCGCCATATCTATCTAAACCGATGTCTAAACCCATCCGCCAATAAAAACCTAAGTCGGAATCTCGATGATTTCGGTCTTCATCTAACCAATCTCTGAAGTCATCATAACTTTGGATTTGTTCATAGCGTTCTAATGAACAACCTAACCACACTGCTTCTAACCAATTGGTGCGGAAATATTCTAGAATTGCCCAAGCGCGAGTAATGTCTGTTAAAGTTGGGGCGCACATCACGCCACCAGGCACCATATAACTGCTGTGAGGCCATTGTCCGCCTAATAGTGCATAAATTTCTACAGGTTTAGCGGAAATTGTTATGCCTAGTTCGTAAGATTTGCCAGTGAAGGCGGCAAAGCGTTTAACAGCTTCTTCATAATAGCGACTATTGCGGTATTTTCTATTTGTTAAATCAATGGCAAACAGGCCATAAAAATAGCGGGGGATGCTTTGAATTGTCTCGACAATTTGACCAAGATTTCTGGCTAAAATTGCATTGCGGGGAACTTCTGTTTCCCAAGCTGTATCTAATGCCCAAGATGCAGATGTCAGGTGAGAACCGCCACAAATTCCGCAAATGCGAGGTGTGACAATTAAGCCCGCTTGGGGGTCTTTACCGCGTAGGATAACTTCAAATCCGCGAAATAATTCAGCGTGTGTCCAGGCGTTGACTACTCTTCCATGTTCAATATCAACTCGGACATCTAAATCGCCTTCAACTCTACCGACGGGCGAAATGTCTAATGATTGAATTGTCATTTGTCATTTGTCCTTTGTCATTTGTTATTTGTCATTTGTCCTTTGTCATTGGTCATTTGTCATTCGTCATTGGTAATTATTCACTCGCCTCCCTGTAGTTTTCAAGACGCGATAAATCGCCGTCTCTACAAGTGTTTTGTTGCTCATTCTGAACTGTATTGGGTTATAGTCATTGGTCAAATCACAAAGGACAAATGACTAATGACTAATGACCAATGACTAATGACTAATGACTAAACAGTAAAAAAGTCTTCTTCCGCCCAAGCTGGCGCTGCATCTTTTGCAACCATTGTGAGTAAGGCGTAGTCTTTTTTGTTGAATCCTGGCGGTAATTCTTTAGGAACTCCCATGACTGTTTGGGTTTTAAATACGGTTCCCGGTTTGAGGTCAAAGAAGGGAAATTCTGGTTCTGTGCAACCTAAACAAGGCATTCCGGCGCGAGTTTTGGAGGAGACGCGGTTCCATAAGATGCGGTTGCAGGAAGAATGAGTCATGGGGCCGCGACAGCCTAAGTCATAAAATAGGCAGCCTTTGCGCTGACCAAATTCGCTGGTTGATGCTTTATAAGCAAAGTGGACGTTGCGAGTACAACCTGTTTGGGTATAGGTGTTGAAGAAGGTTTGGGGACGATTTAGTTCATCAAAAGCAATGTCTGCTATGCGTCCAGTAGCGATCGCAACTAATATCTGCGTAATCCAGTCGGGATGGGCGGGACATCCAGGTATATTAATTACAGGTAATCCGGCTTGCGATACGAAATCTTTCCCTAAAAAGCCGCCTTCTTGACGTTTGAGAAATTGTAAACCTTCCGATTCGCTGGGGTTGGGAGACATAGCGGGAATTCCGCCCCATGTCGCACAATCTCCCACAGCGACGATAAATTTAGCAACTTTGGCGAGATCTGCTAACCAATCTTTCATGGCGCGATCGGCAAACCGATTCCATTCACCAGTACCGTTGGGTGCGTTAACAACACTGCCTTCAAATACCAAGATATCTAAAGGAATTGTGCCAGAAATACAATTTCGTAGCAGTGTTTGCAAATCGTTGCCTAGTTCCAGCCCCAAGGAAGGATGCCAAAGTATATTGATGCCAAAGTCGGCAATTAAATCGCAGACTGTCGGTTCTTCAGCGTTGAGAAATGACATGGTGTTGCCTGAACAAGCACCACCTTGTAGCCATAGTACGTTAGTCATCGGCTAGGTGTTTTTGTATTGTTTGCGATACGTGATTTAGTAAATAATGCTTGTAGAGTCTCACGTATTTATCAATATTTATTTATTTATATTAGTGGATTTTCTATTGAATTATCTTTTGTTAAATAAAAATTAATCATTGCTAAGAATTTAAATGTAGTTAAGATTGCTTACAAGGTTGTATCAAGAACAGAATTTTTCACCCAAGCTTGAAGAATAAACGAAGCACATTGATTTTAGATAGTTGTTTTAAATCATTTTGAGAAACTTGGAATCTCCACTTCTCTATATAAATGAGCTAATATTTTAAAGGTGAAAGTCTTGTAAATTAAGAAATATCACCGCTAACCAAAAAAAGTAAATAGTAAATAAATTTATTTTTAAGTTCAAAGTCAATAGTTATATTTTGATAACAAAGTTAGGTCTTAAATATATAAGATGTTATCAATTCAATATAGAACAACTGCGTTGTGTCAGGTCATGATACAGAACACCTTATCAAAATGTAAGGTGTTTAAAGCTGACATTAATATTGGCAATTTCCCCCTAGAATTTTAGAAATAGAGTGTTTTATAGTAAAAAAATTGATTCACTCAATTTAGGGGATTGAGGATTAGGTATTAGGTATTGGGAAAATTTTTCCTAGTCACTAACATCATTAATCCCTAGCCTCTAGTCTCAGACAAAAGGGGAATTCCGCCTAAAGGACTCGAAGCCTGCGTAAATCGGTATGGCCCGTGATGAGATGCCCAAAAGTATCTCGTTCATTCATGGGTGTTGGACTCACTTCCCAATTGGCTAGAGTACGGCAGAGTTATGACCCCCAGCATTACAGATTCGGCGGTGAAGGCTGCGGTAGCAGCTGTTGCTTCAGAGTCAGCCACAGCAGAGGAAAAAATCCAAATGCTGATTGAGATAGCACAGGGTTTTCAAAAAAAGCCCAAAGCTGCCCAAGACTTGCGGAATGCAGTTGGCTTATATTACCGGGCCTACGAAATGTGTGGTGAGGAGTATCCCCTATTGAAAGCCAGGGCCAAAGTGGGCATGGCGGGGACGTTACAGGCAATACCGGATGCTGATTACCAACTGTTGATGCAAGCTAAAGTCGGTTATGAAGAAGCATTACCGATTTTACAGCAATTAGCAACGCCCGAGGAAGTGGCAGAAACGCAGATGAATTTTGGGCTGGTGTTGCAGTCGCTAGTGCCATTCAATTTGGCGCGGATAACCGACAGCATCCAAGCTTATCATGAGGCGTTGCGGGTGTTTACTTGGGAAGATTACCCCCAAGAATACGCGATTTTGTATAACAATATTGCGATCGCTTACCTTTCTATGCCCCTAGCATCAGAACGGGAATACTTGCGTCAGGGGTTAGCTGTGCAATCATTTGAGGTGGCACTCAAGCATATTAATCTGATCGATCATCCCAGAGAATATGCGATGTTGCAAAACAATTTGGGTAACGCTTTGCAATATTTAGTAAGTTCCCATCCTGTGGAAAATAACTTACGTGCGATCGCAGCTTATGACGAAGCGCTAAAAGTGCGTAATCCCAAAGATACACCTTTAGAGTACGCTAACACAATTTCCAACAAAGCCAACGCTTTATTCAACTTACCAGACGACCCTAAAAAACCAGAAGCTGGTAATCCTCAAAATCTTTTGCAAGCCCGTATCTACTATCAAACTGCTTTAGAAATATTTACAGAATACCAACAAATTGCACAAGCAGAGGTAGTAGTCCAAGCATTACAAGATGTAGAAGCAGAAATGAAGGGTTAGGAGTTATGGGTTATGGATCTTAATTGATTCTTAACTCTTTACTTAAACAATGAGGAAAAAACAGCATGAGAGACATTTTAACAACGCCAACTGTGATAAATTTCCTCACAAGTTTAGCAGATGGCGATCTTAACATAGCAACAGAATTGGTGTGGTTAGTCATAGCAACAGCCTTGGCTATGGTTGGCGGTGCAATTGGTGGAATGCTATTAGCTGGTAAAGATATAGGATATCAACTTTCAGCAATGCTTGGTGCATTATTTGGCCCTGCGGGTGTAATTCCTGCCATCTTCTTAGGGCTTCTTGCTTTAAATTTCTTGACAAATTATTAGGAGAAAATATGTTAGAGCTAGGATGGTTATCTGCTAAGTTATTGTTTAAAGGAAAACTAATACGCAATCCAATATTTTTTGTCAAGCAAACTACTATTGGTATTGCCGTAGGTTTTTTACTAATCATGTTACTTGCACAAGCCCCCATTCCCTTCTACTTACCAATCATATTATCTAGCTTAGTGACGGGCATGATTATGCCGTTTCTCTTCAAGGATTTTAAAACGAAGTGAATTGTCATTGATAAACAACAAATCCCCAATGCTAATGACAAATGACGAATGACGAATGACAAATAACAAATGACAAATCTTGAAGAATTAATTCAGGAAATTAATCGTTTTGAGGCAATTATATCCGAGTGGGATGAAAGCCAACGGTGTGTAGCAGTAGGTCTAAAAAGAGCAATTGAAGCTTTGCATAAAGCTGCATTGACTAATTTGATTAAAAACCTAAAACAAGAATCAATGCCAGCTTTACGCCATGCTGTTGCAGATGAATTAGTGTATGCAGTGCTACTGTATCACGAGTTAGTAAAACCACCAAAACCTCCACTCTCACAACGCATTCAGACAGCCCTTGAAGAAGTTCGCCCAGGTTTAAAAAGCCATGATGGTGATGTAGAATTAGTGGCAATTAAGCCCCCAGATACAGTAGAAGTTAGATTAATCGGAACTTGCAGCAGTTGTCCAGCTTCTACCTTGACTTTATCTCAGGGAGTAGAACAAGCAATAAAAAACCATTGTCCTGAAATTACCAAAGTTGTTGCAGTCAATAATAGCCCTGCTGTTAACAACGCTAATTCTGGTTTAATCAGTCCATTCTCTACAAAAATAACTTGTACTTGGATGAAAGTAGCGACTCTTGATGAAGTTCCTGAATTTAGTGTAGTTGCAGTACAACTTGCTGGTACTTCGCTAATTTTACATCGTCAAGGCATTACAGTTAAATGTTACCGTAATGCTTGTACCCATCTAGGATCTCCTTTAGAAAAAGGTAAAGTTGAAAATGGTATTATTACCTGTCCTGCCCACGGATTCCAGTACAAATTAGAGACAGGTAAATGCTTAACCGTACCTGATGTTTCGCTTCAGTCGTATCCAGTCAAGGTTAAAGAAGATAAGGTTTTTGTGAAACTACAAAAATGATCATGCAAAAGTAAAATTTCAGCAAATATACTTGGTGATTAGTAAACCATGGCTAATTTGCTTTTTCATTTCAGTAGTTCGCGCATTCCTTTTAGTATTTTGTGCAAGTAAAATGCCCGAATGCTTTCTCAATATCCCTAAATTCATTCTCATTTGTGTAATTCAGGTATTGATTTTAGTGTTTTGAGAAAGTAAAAAGGCATATTACTTTCTCAAAAGGTCATTTGACTTATTCAAACCCCAGTTTGCTTATTCATTTTAGTGTTTTCCGCAAGCAAAATGAGCTTTTACTTATTCAAACTCCAGTTTGCTTACTCATTTTGGTGTTTTCCGCAAGCAAAATGAGCTTTTACTTACTCATTTTAGTGTTTTCCGCAAGCAAAATAAGCTTTTACTTTCTCAAACCCCAGTTTGCTTTCTCATTTCAGTAAATCGCGCACTCATGCCAAAGATTTGCTATGTAGCAAAAATTACTAAAGGTCAGATAGATTTTTTAAAATTTAGGGCTTACGCAAAATATTTCTAAAACTCTCATTTCTCTGTGTCCTCTGCGCCTCTGTGGTAGCCTGCGGCAAGCCGTTCGCGTAGCGTCTCGTAGAGAAGCGTCTACGTTATTCCCTAACTCATGCGTAAGCCCTAAAATTGATTAATACAGAAGTTGATTAAAGGTTTTAACTGAATTTGAAAAAGCATAATGCAAAACCGTTACTGTTGTTACATGCTAATCAACATTAATGTTTTTAAATAATTATCAGCCTCTATCTGCGGTTCATGGATATCCCAATCATAATTAATGCCATATCACAATTACCGCTAGAAGCAACAGAAAATCCTCAAGATTTACCTCTATCACCCCAAGGTGCAGAGGTAATTTTAGGTAACATTATTGAACCAGAACAATTAGTCATACCTGTAGCACCCAATTCCACAACAATGTTTGGGCCTCGTGGTGCTTGTTTGTTATCAGAAACTGGCCCATTATGGGTATCAGATACAGGACATCATCGATTATTAGGATGGCAAAATTTACCCACGAGAGATAGTCAACCGGCTGATTGGGTAATTGGACAACCTGACTTTTATCATGAAGGACAAAATGCTAAAACTACACCGGGAAGGGCAACCTTAAGTGTACCGACGGGGATTTGTGCTTGCGGCGAAGGGTTAGCTGTCGCAGATGCTTGGAATCATCGGGTTTTGATTTGGAAAAACTTACCAGAAGATAATAATGTTCCAGCAGATTTGGTGTTAGGGCAAGTTAATTTTACTGATAATGAACCAAATCAAGGCAATCAAAAAGCATCTGCTAGTACAATGCACTGGCCTTATGGTATTTTCTATCATCAAGGACGGCTATTTATTGCTGACACTGGTAATCGAAGACTATTAATTTGGCATCAATTACCAACAGAAAATGGTCAACCTGCTGATTTAGTTTTAGGGCAACCGGATATGATATCTCGCAATGAAAATGGCGGTGATTCTCCAACCGCAGCGAGTATGCGTTGGTGTCATGATATCGCCTTTTGGGGCGAAAATTTGGTTGTCAGCGATGCAGGTAATCACCGAGTAATGATTTGGCAGGGAATGCCAACAGAAAATAATGCTCCTTGTGCTGTGGTTTTAGGGCAAAAAAGCTTTGATTTTGTGGAAATGAATCAAGGAGTTTATTTGCCTAGTGCTAGTAGTTTGAGTATGCCTTATGGTGTGGCGGTGGCTGGTGATTGGTTAGTAGTTGCAGATACAGCTAATTCTCGTTTGTTAGGATGGAGAAAGCCAGAATCAATTTTATCACTGCAAGGTGTAATGGCAGATGGGTTGGCAGGACAAATAAATTTTCAAAGTAAAGGTGAAAATCGTAATTTCGGGCTGCCTAAACGAGATAGTTTAAATTGGTGTTATGGAATAAAAATTTGTGGCAATAGGTTGGTAATAGCTGATTCTGGAAATAACCGAATATTGCTGTGGCAGTTTAATTATGGAACTTTCAATAAATAAACGAACCACAGAGGCACAGAGAACACAGAGGAATGAAGAGAAGAAAGTTTTTTCGTCAGTTTTTGGGTATTTTTTTATTTGGAAGTCCCTATGCCGACTGAAGAAATTAGAGTTCGCGGTACTGTTCAGGGAGTAGGATTTCGCCCTACTGTATATCGTCTTGCTAAAGCCTGCGGTTTGTATGGAGATGTTTGTAATGATGGGCAAGGTGTATTAATTCGAGTATCTGGTAGTGAGGAAGCATTAACAGAATTTGTTGCCAGATTGCAAACAGAATGTCCACCGTTAGCAAAAATTAATCAGCTAACTAGAATTTCTTGCGAAGGTGAATTTAACTTTAACAATTTTGTGATTTCTAGTAGCGTTAATAATGCCATTAAAACAGAAATTGTCCCTGATGCAGCTACTTGTCCACAGTGCCAACAAGAAATATTTGACCCCTTTAGCCGCTTTTATCGCTACCCATTTACAAACTGCACTCATTGCGGCCCTCGCCTGAGTATTATTCGTGCGATTCCTTATGACAGAAGCAATACCAGTATGTCTGCGTTTGTTATATGTCCCGAATGTGTAAAGGAATACCACGATGTTGAAAACCGCCGTTTTCACGCCCAACCTGTAGCTTGTCATGTTTGCGGCCCCACAGCTTGGTTAGAACGCGCCGATGGTAAATCTGTTACTGCTTCCATGTTTTCCATGCTAGATGATGTGGATGCCGTTTGTACCTTGTTGCAAAAGGGTGAGATTGTCGCAATTAAAGGCTTAAGTGGTATTCATTTAGCTTGCGATGCAACTCAGGAAACCGTTGTACAAAAACTGCGTCAGCGCAAAAAGCGCTATCATAAACCCTTTGCTTTAATGGCGCGGGATATTGAAATAATTGAACAATATTGTACTGTCAACGCTAAAGAAAAAGAATTATTGACAAGTTCTGCTGCACCAATTGTTTTACTACAAGCAACAGGTAAAAAACTTGTAGCACCATCGGTAGCATCAGGGCAAAATACTCTTGGTTTCATGCTACCTTATACACCCTTACATCATTTAATTCTGCGGCGGATGAATCGCCCAATTATTTTAACAAGTGGTAATCTTGCCGATGAACCACAATGTATTGATAACGACGAAGCAAGAGAAAAATTAGGGACAATTGCTGATTATTTTCTCTTTCACAATCGAGAGATTATTAATCGGGTAGATGATTCTGTTGTGCGTGTTATCGGTGATAAAGTCCAAACAATTCGCCGTGCTAGAGGATATGCACCAGCATCGATTAACTTACCGCCAGGATTTGACAATGTGCCGCAAATTTTAGCAATGGGTAGTGAGTTAAAAAATACTTTTTGCTTATTGCGTGAACGAGAAGCGATTCTATCTCAACATCTGGGAGATTTAGAAAATGCTGCGGCTTTCAATGCTTACCAAGAGACTTTAAACTTATACTTGAATTTATTTGAACATAACCCAGAAGTAATCGCTATTGACAAACATCCTGAATATCTTTCCAGCAAACTTGGTAAAGAACTTGCAGACACAAATCAAATTCTAATTCATCAAATCCAACATCATCACGCCCATATTGCTGCTTGTATGGCAGAAAATGCGATTCCTTTAAATTCACCTCCAGTATTAGGTATTGCTTTAGATGGTTTAGGTTACGGTGATGATGGTACACTCTGGGGCGGAGAATTTCTTTTAGCAGATTATCGGAAATTTCAGCGACTAGCAACATTTAAACCAGTAGCAATGATTGGTGGTGAACAAGCAATTTATCAGCCTTGGCGTAATACCTACGCCCAATTAATAGCTGCTAACCTTTGGGATGATTGCCAACAACAGTATGCTGATTTAGAAATCGTAAAATTGCTGAATAAAAAACCACTAAAGCTACTAAATCAACTTATGGAGAAAAAAATTAACTCTCCTCCAGCTTCTTCAGTGGGGCGGTTGTTCGATGCAGTAGCGGCGGCTATCGGTATTTGCCCTGAAGAATGTAGCTATGAAGGACAAGCTGCGATCGCAATGGAAGCTATAGTAGATGTTAGCAGCTTAAATAATGATAAAGAAACGCTAATATATCCTTTTAGTTTTAGCTTTTCAGATAGTATTTACTGTATAGACTCACGCCCAATGTGGCAAGCCTTACTCGATGACTTGCAACAGCAGATTCCCCAACCAGTTATAGCTGCCAGATTTCACAAAGGTTTAGCTAATGCGATTGTGGAAATGGTTAAACATCTTTGTGAAGAAAATCCGATTCATCAAGTAGCTTTAACAGGAGGAGTCTTTCAAAATTGTATAGTGTTAGAGCAAGTTACCAAAGGATTAGAAACAGTGGGAATAAAAATACTTACTCACAGCTTAGTTCCAGCTAATGACGGCGGATTATCTCTAGGACAAGCAGTGATTGCAGCCGCACAATTCATACATGGGTCTTGATTTTTAAAAAAACTCACAAATAATTCTCTCTGTGTTCTCCGCGCCTCTGCGGTTAGTTTATCTTAAAAAAAATGTGTTTAGGAATCCCCGGACAAATTGTAGAAATTACCAACGTTAACCATAAATTAGCCCTAGTTAACATTGGTGGTGTGAAGCGCGAAGTAAATATTGCTTGTATTGTTGATGAACAACATCCTCCCGAAGCTTGTATTGGCGACTGGGTGCTAGTCCATGTTGGCTTTGCCATGAATCGAATTAACGAACAAGAAGCAGCAGAAACATTACAACTATTCCAAGAATTAGCAGCAGCACAAGCAGGGGTTAATACTTATACCAATTCTGTATGAAGATGTGCCTATAGTGTAAAAAATAAAGAACGAACCGCCAAGAACGCCAAGTACGCCAAGAAATAAGAAATTAAGAGCAGCTTCACAAAGAAATAATATCAAATAATAGACATTTCTTGTCTCACGTAAAGAAAGGGTTTAAAACTCACCTCTTTCTTCCTTGGCGTTCTTGGCGTCTTGGCGGTTCGTAAAAAACTCCCTACCACAAAAGCGAAATTAACTATTCCCAAATCCCCATGAAATATGTTGACGAATTCCGCGAACCAGAAAAAGCTGAAGCCATCCGCCGCGAAATCACCAAATTAAGCCACCAGCTAGAAAAACCCATCAAAATCATGGAAGTATGCGGCGGACATACCCATTCTATATTTAAATACGGTATCGAAGAAATATTACCCCAAACCATCGAACTGATTCATGGGCCTGGTTGTCCAGTATGCGTTATGCCAAAAGGGAGATTAGATGATGCGATCGCAATCTCTCAAAATCATAACGTCATTTTTGCCACCTTTGGCGACGCAATGCGAGTTCCCGGTTCCAAAACTACTTTACTGCAAGCCAGGGCACAAGGTGCAGACATCCGTATGGTGTACTCTCCCTTAGATAGCCTGCAAATTGCCAGAGATAACCCCGACAAAGAAGTAGTCTTCTTCGCATTAGGCTTTGAAACCACAGCCCCCAGCACCGCCTTTACCATCTTGCAAGCAGCAGCCGAAAAAATTCCTAACTTTAGTATGTTTTCCAATCACGTCCTCGTGATTCCCGCCCTCAAAGCACTATTAGATAATCCCGACTTGCAACTAGATGGATTTGTTGGCCCTGGTCATGTCAGTATGGTAATTGGCAGTGACCCATACCAATTTATTTCTCAACAATATAATAAGCCAATTGTTGTCTCAGGATTTGAACCCTTAGATATTCTCCAATCAATTTGGATGCTATTGCAACAGCTAGTAGAAAATCGTTGCGAAGTTGAAAATCAATATAACCGAATTGTCCAAAAATCTGGAAATACAGTAGCCCTGCAAGCCATAAATAAAGTTTTCGCCGTGCGAGATAGTTTTGATTGGCGCGGCTTAGGTGACATTCCCTATTCAGGATTACAAATCAAACCTGAATATGCCCAATTTGATGCCGAACTTAAATTTACCATTCCGAATCTCAAAGTAGCCGACCATAAAGCTTGTAAATGTGGAGAAATTCTCAAAGGAGTCTTAAAACCTTGGGAGTGTAAAGTATTCGGTACAGCTTGCACACCAGAAACACCAATCGGTACTTGCATGGTATCTTCCGAAGGCGCTTGTGCAGCCTATTACAAATATGGACGACTCTCCACAATTGCCAAAAGAACAATCACCCCAAAACCAAAAATAACTCAAGAACCTCTCCCCGCCTGCGGCTTCTCCTCAGAATAATACTCAGCGTACCTCTGCGCTTCCCTCTGCGTCCCTTTGCGTTTAAAAAAAATTTAATATGAATTTCCCCCCCACAAACCCAATCCAAAAAATAGAAAAAGTCCGCCGCCGCCAAAAGAAAGTACAAGACACTCATATCACTCTCGCACATGGTAGCGGTGGTAAAGCCATGCGCGATTTAATAGACGATATCTTTGTCAGCAATTTTGATAACCCAATTCTCTCACAACTAGAAGACCAAGCCAGCTTAAACTTAGCCAGTCTCATGCAGCAAGGAGACAGACTCGCCTTTACCACAGATTCTTATGTTGTAGACCCGTTATTTTTCCCCGGTAGTGATATAGGAGAACTAGCTATAAACGGCACAGTTAATGATTTAGCTGTCAGTGGCGCTAAACCTTTATATTTAACTTGTAGCGTAATTTTAGAAGAAGGATTACCTGTAGAAACCTTACGCCGTGTTGCAAATAGTATGAAAGCAGCCGCAGAAAAAGCTGGTATTCAAATTGTCACTGGTGACACAAAAGTTGTACATCGTGGTGCTGCCGATAAACTCTTTATTAACACTGCTGGTATTGGTATTATCCCGCGAGGAGTTAGTATTTCCGCCCAGAATATTCAACCTGGAGATGTCGTAATAATTAATGGTGAAATAGGCAATCATGGTACAGCAATCTTAATTGCCCGTGGCGAGTTAGCCTTAGATACTAATATTGAAAGTGATTGTCAGCCGTTGCATAGTTTAGTAGAAACTATTCTCCAAGTATGTCCACAAGTTCATGCTATGCGAGATGCTACACGCGGTGGTTTAGCCACAGTATTAAATGAATTTGCCCTCAGTTCTAATGTGGGAATTCGTCTTTTTGAAGAATCTATCCCAGTGCGTGAAGAAGTCAACGGAGTTTGTGAAATTCTCGGTTTAGACCCATTGTATTTAGCTAATGAAGGTAAGTTAGTTGTAGTGGTTCCCAAAGAGAATGCTGACAACGTTTTATCAGCTATGAAATCCCACCCAGCAGGTAAAGATGCTTGTATTATTGGCGAAGTTCTTTCTTCACCCCCAGGTATAGTTTTGTTAAAAACAGTTTTTGGTGCTGAAAGAATTGTTGATATGTTAGTAGGCGACCAATTACCACGAATTTGTTAATAGATTTTATAGTATGCACGAATTTGGAATTACCCAAAATATTGTGGCAATTGTGACTGAAAATGCCAAAGGCGCAAAAGTGCAACGAGTTTTATTAGAAATTGGCAAACTTTCGGCCATTATGCCCGATGCTATCCGATTTTGTTTTGATATTTGCACTCAAGGCACAGTTTTAGAAGGGGCGACATTAGAAATTTTAGAAATTCCCGGTTTAGGGCGATGTTGCCAATGCGGTGCAGAAGTTTATTTAGATAAACCATTTGGAATTTGTAATTGCGGTAGCGTACAATTAGATTTAATTACTGGTGAAGAACTTAAAATTAAAGAAATAGAAATCGAGGAATTATGTGTGTAACCTGCGGTTGTTCTGATGATGGCGAAATAAAAATTACAAATTTAGAAACAGATAAAGCGGAACATAATCATACTCACACTTTACCAGATGGAACTGTCATCACTCACTCCCACAGTCATGACACTCATATAGAAGCACCTCAAATTCATGCCAAAATCCACAATACAACCATATCTTTAGAGCAAGATATATTAGCAAAAAATAATCTTCTAGCTGCCCAAAATCGGGGATGGTTTAAAGGTCGAAATATTCTCGCTTTAAATTTAATGAGTTCTCCCGGTGCTGGGAAAACAACTCTTTTGACGCGAACTATCAATGATTTAAAACATCAATTATCTATTAGTGTCATTGAAGGCGACCAAGAAACTGCTAACGATGCTAAAAGAATTAAAGAAACAGGTTCTAAAGTTATCCAAATCAACACCGGAACAGGCTGTCATTTAGATGCCTCAATGATAGAAAGAGGTTTACAACAACTGAATCCACCATTGAATTCTGTTGTAATGATTGAAAATGTCGGAAATTTAGTTTGTCCAGCCTTATTTGATTTAGGAGAACAGGCAAAAGTCGTGATTCTCTCAGTTACAGAGGGAGAAGATAAGCCACTAAAATACCCGCATATATTCCGTGCTAGTAACATCATGATTCTCACCAAAATTGATTTGCTGCCTTATGTAGATTTTGATGTTCAAAAGTGCATAGATTATGCTAGACAAATAAATCCCCAAATTCAGATTTTTCAGGTTTCTGCAACTTCTAACACTGGCTTAGAGAAGTGGTATGCGTGGCTAATTGAAAACTTAAAAAATTGTCAGCATTAATCTCTTACTGCTTGAAGGATACGTAATTTTTTTAACGAACGGCATACTCCTACGGAGAAGCAAGCTACGCGCAGCGTCTCGTTAGAGAAGGACGCAAAGGAAGAGAAAGATAATTTTAAAAACCTATTATCACAAAATTAAGTCACTGAATTACAAAATACCTCTGTGGGTTAATGAAAACTGGAAGTATTTTTGCAAGATAAGAGATGCATACTGCCATTTTCCTATCTGTGCGTAAATCCTCATGGCTAAAGTTGAAGAATTGAAACCCCAGCAACTCTCCGAAACAGACCTGAAACCACGAGGGAGAGTTTATCCAAGTCCTATCAGTTGGCGCGACCAGTTTTTGTACCAATTGGTATTAGATAGATTCAGTGACGACAATGAAAATCAAAGGGAGCTTTTTGACCACACCAATCTTGCAAAATTCCAGGTTAAGGATAAAGCCAACTGGATGGCAGCAGGGACAAATTTTGTTGGTGGTACTCTTAAAGGAATTAAGAGTAAATTAGATTACTTGCAGCGATTGGGAGTAACAACGCTGTGGATTAATCCACCTTGGCAACAACATTCTAATTTAGAAGATTACCATAGCGATCGCATTCAAGAATTTTTAGATGTTGACCCCCACTTTGGAACCCGTCAAGATTTAAGAGATTTGATTGATGCTGCCCACGATCGCAGGATGTATGTCATCCTCGATGTAATATACAACCAGAGTGCTGATAACTGGTTTAACAGAAATGATGTAATTGCAGCTTTAGCCAGAGTTTATCAATATTGGATTGCTCTTTCTGACTGCGATGGCTTGCGGATAGATAGCCTCAAGCACGTTTCTCCAGAAGATTCCCGCAAATTCTGCACAGCTATTCGTGAATACGCCGAATCTATCGGTAAGGACAACTTTTTACTGACTGGGGAAATAACCTCCGGTAGTATGGCTGGTGCTTACATAGACATTATTGCTCGCAACCTTACTGCTGTATTAGACAGCGTACAAACCCCTAATGAATTGGCTGCATTCGCAAAAGGGCTAGTACACCCTAAGCAATTTTTCGATTTGTATAGCGAAAACAATCTCGCTGGAGAATACCGCCAAATTGGGACATATCATGTCTCCATCTTGGATGACGATACTAATAAGCAGCGATTTGCCGCATACAGTAATGTACCTAATCTTTATGAGCAAGTTGCTCATGCTGTCGGTGTGCAATTAACCATGCCAGGAATCCCTGCTATTTATTATGGAACAGAGCAGGCTTTTGATGGGAATGAAGGTTATCACGATTACAGCATAGAAGGCGGAAAGTTTGCAGAAGATAGATATATCAAAGAAGCAATGTTTGGCGGTACTTTTGGCGCATTTCAAACAGCAGACTGTCATTTTTTCGATATCGACCATCCTACCTATTTGCGGATAGCTGCGATCGCGCGGATTCGCAACAGTCACGATAAAATTGGCAAAGCATTGCGCCGTGGACATCACTATCTACGCGAAACATCCTTTTATGACTCCCCCTTCTCGATTCCCGGACAAGGCGAATTAGTTGCTTGGTCACAAGTGCTATTTGACACAGAAGTGTTGATGGTGCTGAATACCAATGGCTTAGAAAATCGCGGTGCAGAAGTGACAGTAGATACTTATATGCATCCTCAAGACTCGGAAATGACTTTTTTATATAAAAGTGATTGGAGCGATGCTGATTTACGTAATCCACGGCAGATTCAAAGTGTAGCTGTGCAACATCATAACGACCGTCGTGCAACTGTGCGAATTGATTTGCCTCCTTCAGGAATGGCGATTTTGGCGTAAGCAAACACTAGCTTTTGGGCAAAGCTTAGGGATAAAAAACCAGTTTAAACTTATCAATTTTACCAAAAGCTTTGCCCCTGGAATTAATAAATATCTCCGTTCTAATTTTTATTATCTACAGGTCGGCAGCGCATAGACTCTGAGTTATTTGAAATAATAAGAAAACAAGGATTGTATTGTAACTCTTCTAAAATTGCAACACCCTGCACTTTAGAAGTACAGGGTGTAAAACAACTATATTTTGTGTGATTCCCAATTCTGGCCTATTTACCTCAAAGCCAATCTCGATAAGCAGATATTTCATTTACGCTGATTTCAAACGGCTTTCCTTTACCGAATGGCGGATAAACGCGGATTTTGCCATTGCTAGCAAACCGCTCTAACCTATTACCCAACTGGGGAATATTGCTGACAATATGCCAGTAAGATACTAAGTCAGGGCAATCAATAATTAATGTGAGGATGCTAGCATTTGTGGTGAGATACCACTGACAATTAGATAACAGTACTCGCGTAATGCGATCGCAAGCTAGATAAAAGCATCTACCAGTAGACTGTTCTAGCTCCATCTGCAACATTCCATCCTCTTTAGTTACCTCAGTTGGAGGTAAATCATCGGGAGGAAGCAGGTATAGTTTAGAAGACATAATTTCGCACCTCTTGGTTGTAGCGCGTCAAACTCTCCAAGTTTTTTTGCAAATCCGCAGACGAGGGTTTGAGCGCTAACGTACCTAAATTTAATTCGTCTTGAAATTTCTTGATTTTGTCTCGACAAGTCTCCACATCACCGATAATTGAATTCTCAATCAAATAATCTTCGTCGAAACAAATGTTTGTGCGGTCAAATGGTTTTTGGTTGGGATTTGCACTATTTTGCAATACTTCAGCCGTATTAGCTTTCATTTTTTGACTAAATTTTCGGATGAAAGGCAATGCCTCACTCACTGCTTCATCAAATGTTTTGCCAACATAAAAAAAGCGTGCCAGCACGAAGTTTTCTGCACCACTAGAATTTAAGGCTCGATATTTAGCAACAGTATCTTTCAATCTGTGTAGGGAGAATGGCGGCCCACCCATCAAGCTGAAGGAATGTTTAGCAGCAAACTCGATACCATCATCGCCGCCAGTGGCAACATACACGGGTATTTGACTCTGCAATGGTTTTGGGTAAATTGTTAAGCGATCGCATTGATAATACTTGCCATTAAATGATACATCAGTTTCATATAACAACTTGTGAATCAGTGCGATCGCTTCTAGCATCTTGGGACGGGCTTCACTTGGGAGTGTCGCAAAATGTTTATTTTGTTGGGGAAAGGGGCCACCTTTAGCAACTCCAAATAATAATCGTCCATTGCACAGGTTATCCAGAGTGGCGATATCTTCCGCTACCCGAATCGGGTTATGGAATGGCAGTAACACCGCCGCAGTGCCCAATTCGATAGTTGAAGTCAATCCCGCCAAGTGTGCCATCAACAGCAACATAGACGGGCTGAGATTGGATTCACTAAAATGATGCTCACTCACCCAGGCTGACTCAAAACCCAAGCTTTCTGCCTGTTTTATCAGCGCGACTTGCTCAGAAATGGCACGACGAGCATCTTGGTGATGATTATCGTAATTGCAGAAAATTCCAGTTTTCATTACTTGCGTTAATACTTTGTGCTGGCTATTCTAGTGGTTAATAGGTTTGTAGTAAGCACTTTAGTCCTTTAATGATTTGAGGACTAAAGTCTTCACTACAAACACCTTTACTCCTCTCCATTAATCCGATCAAAGACTAATTTGCAACCCACTGCAACTCCAACCATAGCCGTGGGTTATTGTGTTTGATGTTCGACATCGGATCGCGCAATAATCGCTTGGCATTCATGCAAACTACCTGCACTAGACCCATGTTGTCTGCTACTTCTCTGAGTATTTCTTTATGAGCTTGCACACAGGAAATCATTTCGGCAGAGCAATAAATTCCTATATATTGCAAGCGTCTAGCAGGTCGTCCCCAAAAACAGGTGATGACTTTCACATAACACCCGTCTAGTAATTCCCCAACTTTTGGGTAGTAGTCATTGAGGACTCTTGTGAATTCTTTGGCTAAGATATCTTCAGCAATCATTGGAACTGATATTTCTGTAGCGTCCATCACGCTATTTAATATAACATAATTTTATCAATTAAATATGACAAAATACCTTACGATGCTTAAATAAAATATTAAATATTACATAAAAAAAGAGGTGTACCTTATTTGGTATCACCTCCGATTTGCGTAAAGCATCTTTATATTTTGAATATCTCGATCGCAACTATCAATGCAAAACCAACCTCTGTGGAGTAGTTTTTGAGTCAGCGTGTAAGATTAACCGCGATTTCTCATCGACAGGGATAGATGCTCCCAAATACTCTGATATCAAAAATCATGAATTCAAATAAAATGTATTTAATTAGCACATTTCAAGATTGAATTCTAAATGTTGAATTTTTAATTATTATCGAGCATTGCGTTCACAAACTAATACCTCTGCTATGATATCTGGCACATTTACAAAATCTGTGAATCCTTCAGAACCACGGATTGGTGATATAAATGTATAGTTGGGATCGCAAGCTCCAGTGTCATATACTTGAATAAACCATCTATCGGGAAATCCTTCTACACCTAATTCCACAGTGTACCAACTCTCGCCAATCAGACGAGAGTTAAAGATTGTGAACCACTCCCGATTCTCTTCTGAAATATTCCAATCTGCCATCAGCAGTTCTAAAGCAATTTGTCCTGCATCCGTTGAAGTCAACAACATTTTTACTCCTTATTGGCAACTTCAGGATTTTCAACTTCAGTATTGGTAACTTCTGGGTATAAACCCAATTCTTTAGCTAGCTCACGCGCCACAAAAAATAAAAATTTGGCACCATCTTGATTGCCTTCATGGGCAAACATGGTTGCTACTTGTAACATTGTTTCTACGAAACCAGAATCAATCAATTCTGGCTTAGATTCTAAAACTTCTGGTTCCTGACCATTAGGGCATTTGAGTAATTCATCAATCAGGTTAAAATACAATTGCTGGCGTTGTTCTGACATGGTAATTTGGTTGATTTTAGTGAGTTACTTGGAAATTGGTCACTGTTCGATACTTTGTTGCCACAGTCTTTCCAACATTTCAACTTGTTCTTTTAAAACAGTTGCACGATGTACAAGATATCTGTCGTAAAATAGAATTCCTAACCCAATACAAATAGGGGTTAACAAGAAGAACCATTGCAAGATAGCGGCAAATTTATATTGTTCAGCAACAGTCAGCATTTGATTAATCACATTACGGTCAGAGGATTGAATGCTAGTCTGAGGGGAATGTGTAACCTCTGTCTGGGGAGCCAAGTCGGGAGCATTTTTAGTAGTCTTGTTAACTTCGTAGGCTAAATTCTGGGATTTTACTAAATCCAGATGTCGCTCCCAAACTATGCCAAATACTACTAGTTCTGGAGAAAGCACTGCTAAAATAACTACGCAAACTGTAAGAACATTTAAAAGTTTGGCTTTCATCTTGGCTCTCCCTTGCTAGGTAGTATGCACCCAGTAAGAAAATATCTTTTGCTGTTTATCTGAAACAGTTTTGATATTAAAATATGTGTAAACGGTAATTGTCACAATTGTTAGCTGTCAGTTGGTTTTCTAATTATCACTGACTACTGACCACTGAAAAGTTACTAACATTTTTGCAAAACGTAGGATTATTCAATCAGAAAGAACACATTTAGATTCTTGAATTTGGTTTCATCTTGCTCTCAAAAGGGAGATTAAGAAGTCCCCCCTAGTTCACTCAGCTTTCGCTCAGGAATGTTGGGGGGTAGAGGGGAATCTCTGCGTAAATCCTATACGATTTATATCAGTCCCTCTCCACAAAACAGTTTACCCTAGCCCTGTTAAGATTATTAAATTCATTAGAATAGTACTCAAAGGCTGTAATCCTCATCTGATAAGTCTTATAAAAAAATATTGGGGTATGGGTGCTAGTGTTTTTGAGACGGGGTGCTAGTGTTTTTGAAGTGGGGTTCTGGTGTTTTTGTACTCAACCTAAAAGCAATGTAGGTAAAGCTTTAGAACTGTTTTCAATGTAAGTTTTAAGGGAAAAATCTGCACTCAAAAGTAAATATCGATGTCTCTTGATAAAGATAAACTAATAAATTCAGAAAATCCATTAAATATTTTCAACTTAAGTTATATTTCCCTAACAAATAGAAAATGATAATAAAAATTATTCATATATACAGAATTATAAAAATTGATCTTAGCCTAAGAGACAACAGTCAGCAATTCCAAATGGTAAAATAAAAGAATGGCAAGCTAGACATCTGCTGAAGTGAGAATCAATGAGAGCTTTGGATAAAAGTTCTTTCTAAACTTTCAGATTTTGTGGTTTAGTTAGAATAGATAGTATATGCACTCATTGGCACTAAACTGCGAATTAAATACACAAAAGCTTATTGTTATAAGTAAATACTCTGTACTAAGATTTAGAATTTTAGGAGTTAAATAATGCGGATTGCTCAAGATATAACAGAACTGATTGGACGAACTCCTTTAGTTCAACTGAACAAGATTCCTCAAGCTGAGGGAGTAGTAGCAAGGATAGTTGTCAAATTAGAAGGCATGAACCCAGCAGCTTCGGTGAAAGACCGCATTGGTTTAAGTATGGTACTTTCAGCAGAAGCGGCTGGCTCAATTCAGCCTGGAAAAACTATTTTAGTTGAGCCTACTTCAGGTAATACAGGAATTGCTCTAGCGATGGTAGCAGCAGCACGTGGCTACCGTTTAATTTTGACAATGCCTGAGACGATGAGCCAAGAACGACGCGCTATGTTGAGAGCTTATGGCGCGTCTTTAGAATTGACACCAGGCGCGGAAGGAATGCGGGGAGCGATTCGCAAAGCCGAAGAGATTGTGGCTAATACTCCTGATGCTTTTATGCTGCAACAGTTCCGTAACCCTGCCAATCCTAAAATTCACCAGGAAACTACCGCCGAAGAAATTTGGACAGATACAGACGGAGAAGTAGATATTGTCATTGCTGGGGTAGGTACTGGTGGGACGATTACCGGGATTGCAGAGGTAATTAAAAGTCGCAAGAAGACTTTTAAGGCGATCGCAGTTGAACCCAGCAACAGCCCAGTTCTCTCAGGTGGTGAAGCCGGGCCACACAGAATTCAAGGTATTGGTGCCGGATTTATCCCCGATGTTCTCCGCCTAGAATTGGTTGATGAAGTAATTAGAGTCAGCGATGAACAAGCGATCGCTTACGGGCGACGTTTAGCAAAAGAAGAAGGCTTATTATCTGGAATATCCTCTGGTGCAGCTTTGTGTGCTGCCATTCAAGTAGGTAAACGTCCAGAAAATGCCGGACGTTTAATCGTGATGATTCAGCCTTCCTTCGGCGAACGTTATCTCAGCACCCCCATGTTTCAAGACTTGGCCTTAGAACCTGCTGGCGTGCGTTAAAGAGAGTGGGGAGTGTGGGGAGTGTGGGGATTGGGGGGAGAAATTGAATAACTGCATATCAACAAATGCTGCATTGCCTCCCACACCTCCCACACCTCCCACACCCTTCCAGCAAGGAGGTTTCAGCTTTTCAAGCGTGCCGGGTATAACCCTTGTAGAGACGTAGCATTGCTGCGTCTCTACTGTTATGTCTAATGTTTACAGCCGCCTTCCTTATGGTGTTGATGGCTATGATCTTTACCGTGGGAACAGTTTTGCAAATCTTGCTTCAAAAGCTTGTCGCTGATTTCTTGCAAGGATTCATCTACAGCTTGTAAGCCAATCCAAGTATCAATCTTTTGGACATCAAATCCTACTTCGCGGCGATCGCCTACTTCCAACAAAGGACGGCGAATTAGCAGTGGTTCTTTCAGCATCAGCGCCAAAGCGGTTTGTTCATCGACTTTTTCAGGAACCACCTCACCAGATTTTATCTTGGGGGCGGAAAGATTAAACCATTCGACTACGGGGCGATCGCCAAAAAATGAGCGCAACCGTTCAGCTGTCCAAGGTTCTTTTAGCAGGTTCTGTGGTATCACCTCATGACCAGCAGCTGTTAGCAAAACTTTTTGCTTAACTCCACCTTTACAGCCTGGTTTGCTATAGAAAATTACCTTTGCCATGCAACTATCTCCTAATTACTCTTTAGCACTAAAGCGCCAACTACGAACCGATGAAATTAAAAATTCCTAGCTTTATGGCTAACTAAGTCAAACTCAAACCTCTCATTCGGATCAGTTTCGCCATAAATATTAAAAGTCACAGTTGGTTCATCACCCACTGCTTCTACACTGTGAATTGCATCGGGAGTAAAGCTAATAATGTCTCCTGGGGATAGAGTTACTTCTCCCGTTGCTTCAATTTTGTCCTGAAATTCTGGGCTATTGGTGCGTCGCCAAAAAGTATTTTTCTCCTGACCTTTTAGCACCGCCACGATTCCCCATGTTCCATGATTATGAATGTTTGAACGGGTTCCCGGTGCAAATGTTACTGTTTGCACTGTTAAGGGAAAACCCAATTCATCATATAGGAGTAAAACAGAGGTTCCCGTTTGGGGGGAAGGCTCTAAATTCTGACTTTGTACCCAGTAGGAATTTACAATCAAGCGCCTTACAAGCATCCGAATTTCTGGTAGACAATTGGTTTCATTGTCACTGCCATTGAGAACATCTTCCACCTCAGTTAAAAACCGATAAAGGCGGTAATTTTCTCTCAATAAATCCCAGGCTCTTACAGATTTACAGGCTTGATGTTGACCGTCCCCTGTTAGCAGCCAATCCCTACCTTTCATAACTTTTAAATTGATAGCTGAGAAGATTGGATCACAATGATCGGTGAGACATTAGGAATATTACCATTACCTACAGGAGCTTTAGTAGGTATGGTAATCACAGGGAAGATAGAGTTACTATCGGTAGCTGCTCCTAATAGAGAATAGGATTTAGTAGATAACCAATTGTTCATGATTTTCACCTTGACTTTTCATTGCTGACTAATTAATCGTCTTCTTCTGCTGGACGTGTCAAAATATCGAGCAGAATCCCAGAACCAAAATCATTCTTGTCGTCTATCTGTTTGACTCTGGTGCTGATTTCTTTTGCTTGCTCAATTTCTCCTAACTTCGCTAGTACTAATCCAGAAGCAGCATAAGCATTTAAGTACAATCGAATTTGTGGGTCTTCTTTGCGATTGACTAATATAGGCTGAAGTTGCTCCCAGTCATCAGGAAATTTCTCTAGTTCTTTAATTTTATCTAATAATTTGACTGTTGTTTGTAATGCAAGAGAATAATTATTTTTATAATAGAAAAATCTATATGCTGCTACCAAGACATCTGTATTTTCACCAGTCTGGGCTAATGCTTGTTGAATATATTTTTCGGATTCTGATGTATTTTCCCAATTTTGTGCAGCTAAAATTAATAGGTTTTTGATGTCATCTGGAACCTGGAACCATGAGAATTTGTTTGTATTAGCTTGCATATTGTATTGGGGAATGGGGAATAGGGAATGGGGAATGGGGAATGGGAAATGGGGAAGAATAATTAATAACCAATGCCCAATGCCCCATGCCCAAGTTAAAACAAAGTCAGAACGTACACCAAGGTGAATAATACAATCCAAATAATGTCTACGAAGTGCCAGTAAATTTCTGTCATTTCGATAAAAGTATGATTGGTTGCAGAATATTCACCAGGGAGACGCGATCGCCACAATGCGCGTAATATCAATAACAGTCCGACAAAAACGTGCAAACCGTGGAACCCGGTCATGATATAAAAGCAGTTGGCGAAGACGTTGGTAGTCAGTCCGTATCCTAATGTTGAATACTCATAAACCTGACCACCTAAGAAAATTGCCCCCATGATTGCGGTAATTGCGTACCATAGTTGCATTCCCTTGACGTTATTCTTTTTAATCGCCGTATCACCGAAGTGAATCACGAAACTACTAGACACCAGAATAATGGTGTTAATCGTCGGTACAAGTAGTTCTACTTCACTCCCTTCTGGAGGCCAAACTGGTGTAATACCTCGGAAAAACAAGTAAGTGGCAAAAAATCCGCCAAACATCAGGGATTCAGAGGCGAGGAACGTCAACAGCCCCCAAACTCTTAAATCGGGATGTTCTTCGTGTTCTGCACTGTGATCTTCACTTGTGGTTGTAGCTATAGTCATAGATTTTTTGACAATATTACCTACATCTGTTGTGGAAACTTAAATAAAGAATGAAATCTGAATCAGCAAAATTTCCATTCTTTAGCCAAAATCCTTGTTTAGCCAAACTCTTCACTTGTTCAGGAATTCTCAAAATTCCGAGTTCCGTTTATTGAATTCGGGCATCCGTTTATTGAATTCGGGCATCCGTTTATTGAATTCGGGTATCCGTTTATTGAATTCGGGCATCCGTTTATTGAATTCGGGTGTCCGTTTATTGAATTCGGGCACTCGTTTATTGAATTCGGGCGTTCGTGTTCCAAGCCAATACAGTTCAGTTAAGCATCTCTTTCTTCTCTCTGCGTTCTCTGCGCCTTGGCGGTTCGTAAAAAAAATGACTTTGGTAACAGAGTTTTAGCCTTAACTGAACCGTATTGAGTTCCAAGCTTGGAGTTTCGAGTTCCCAAATCTAATGACTAGAAGTTTCAGTGGCTTTAAGTGCGATCGCAATACTGAATTTAGCAACTAAGCACTAGCTTCCGGTGTTGCAGATGGCTGTACTTCAGTACTATGACCATGACCGTAGTCATAAGGCCCATGAGTCACAACCGGCAACACTTCCCAGTTTTCAATTGCGGGTGGTGAGCTAGTTGTCCATTCTAAAGTCAAAGCTTGCCAAGGATTATCACCAGCCAAAGGCCCTTTCAACCAACTGTAGATCATGTTGATAGCAAAAGGAATTACCGATATTCCCAAAACAATTGAACCAAAGGTACAAAGTTGATTGAGGTCGATAAATTGGGGGTCATACATTGCCACCCGTCTAGGCATTCCTTTCAAACCCAACTCGTGCATGGGTAAAAAGGTCAGATTTGTGCCGATGAAGGTAAGGGCGAAATGAATCCGTCCCAAGCTTTCATTCAACATTCGTCCGGTCATTTTGGGGAACCAGTGATAAATACCGGCGTAGATGCCAAACACGGAACCGCCAAACAGAACGTAATGGAAATGTCCGACAACATAATATGTGTCATGGACGTGAACATCAAAAGGCGCTGTTCCCATCGTTACACCACTTAAGCCGCCCATGACAAACATGGACAACAAACCAATGGCGAAAAGCATCGCACCGGTGAAGCGGATTTTACCACCCCAAAGGGTAGCAACCCAGGCAAAAATCTTTACGCCAGTGGGAACTGCAACGATGAGAGTGGAGATAGTGAAGAACATCCGCATCCAGCCGGGTGTCCCACTGGTAAACATATGGTGTACCCAAACGAACAAACCCACAACGCAAATGGCTACGCTAGAATAAGCGATCGCTTTATAACCAAAAATCGGCTTGCGGGAGTGAACTGGAATTACCTCCGACATGATGCCGAAGATAGGCAGAATCATCAAATATACTGCCGGGTGAGAATAAAACCAGAATAAGTGTTGATAAATTACAACGTTACCGCCTGCATCTGGTTTAAAGAAGGAAGTGCCAAAGTTGAGGTCAAACAACAGCAGAACTAAACCAGCTGCTAATACAGGTGTGGAGAGAAGTGCTAGAATGGAGGTTGCCAAGATTGCCCAGCAGAATAGGGGTACTTGATCCCATTTCATGCTAGGAACCTTCATCATCAAAATGGTGATTACGAAGTTCAGCGAACCCAAAATTGAAGAAGTTCCCACCAAAACGATCGCAAGTATCCACATAGTTTGAGCGATTGGCGCTGTCACCAAACTCAAAGGTGGATAAGCTGTCCAACCAGATTGCGAACCGCCAAAAATGAAACTACCTAATATGAGTAATCCGGCTGGTGGGTTTAACCAAAAGGCGATCGCGTTTAGCTTCGGAAACGCCATATCCCTAGCACCAACCATCAACGGCACTAAATAGTTACCAAATCCGCCAATAGCGCTAGGAACAATCCACAGGAAGATCATAATCGTCCCGTGATTGGTCATGAAAGCGTTATACAAATTGGGGTCGAGTACATCTGATTCTGGTGTTGCTAATTCCACCCGCAGAGCGATCGCCATCAGTCCGCCGATGAGATAGAAGACAAACGCCGTCACTAGGTATTGAATACCAATAACCTTGTGGTCAACATTAAATGTAAAATAATCTTGCCATTTCCACGCCTTCGGATGAGAGGTGTGGCCAGCCACCATTTCCGGTTTCTTTCCTTCTGGTGGAGTATTCCGTGGAAATTCTACCTGCGTCATATTTTTATCCTTTGTCCTTTGTCATTTGTCTTTTGTCCTTTGTCTTTTGTCCGTTGTCATTCGTCAGTTGTCATTCGTCAGTTACCAATAACTAATGACCAATGACTAATGACCAATGACTAATGACTAATGACCAATGACCAATGACTCTAGAGTTGCTGCACTGATTCCCATGTCATGGGTGTGGGGTGCAAGAAACTCTGATGTTGATAAGTCGGCTGGATTAACTGCAACGACTTGATTGAGGTTTTGCTGTTGAGCAATCTGGTTTTCTGTCCGCCAGCTTTCATATTCTTCCGGTGTGTGGACAATTACCTCTGTCCGCATTGAACCGTGATAACCACCGCACAACTCAGCACAAACTACGGGATATGTACCAGGCTTGGTGGCAACAAATCGTAGTTCGGTAGGGATACCGGGAAGTGCATCTTGCTTCAAGCGAAAGTTTGGAACCCAAAATGAATGAATTACATCTTGCGCTGAAAGATTGAGTTGCACATCAGCACCGACAGGTATGTGCAATTCCCCAGAGGTAATGCCACTATCGGGGTAATTAAATATCCAGGCATACTGTATGCCTTTGACATCAACAACTAAATCGGCTGGTTTGTTTAGGGTTTGAGGAGACGCGCCAATTCCGATTGTCGGGGCGATCGCTGGAGCAGCTGTTGCTTCAGAGGTATCGCTAAGTGTAGCTGCAAGAGCGGTTCCCGACTTATGAGCAACATGAGCGGCTGAATGAGGATGACCCGCAGGCTCAAAGCCGCCCATTTGGTTAAAAACATCTACACTGTAGATGCCCAAACCGAGGACAATCACTGTGGGAATTGCTGTCCAAAAGATTTCTAAGGGAACGTTACCTTCTATTGGTAAACCATCGGTATCATCACCGCGACGGCGACGAAACTTCACCAAAAAAATCAGAATAGTTCCTTCTACCACCAAGAAGAGTGCGATCGCAATGGTAAACATGACGTTGAAAAAACCGTCTACCAAAGGCGCTTGTAGCGATGCCTGCATCGGCATGAGAGTGTGGTTGTGACCGATCCAAATGCTGATTGCTGTAACTACTATCCCAGCAACCAGAGTCCATAGTGATACAGGAACTTGTTGCATACATGCTACCTGCTTTGTAAACAGTCTTTTATCGGTACTGGGAATTGGGAATTGGTAATTGGGAATTGGTAATTGTTATCTATTCCCTATTTCCCATTCCCCATTCCCCATTTCCTTTTCACTTATTAACTTTCTAACGTGCAGCCATAAAAAAAGGGGGAAAATTCCAGATTTTTTCCATATCCTTCCCCCAAAAAATTACAAATTATATTTCAACTCCTATGAAAAAGTTAGCCCCCTGCTTTCAAAAAAGCTAGTTGTTCCAAGAGGGCACTGTTGACCTAATATTGATTAGGCTATATTAGCAGCAAGTTTAATTTTGTTAATAGCTAACATTTTACGATTTACGGATTTGTTTACTGTGAACTATTTATTAGTTACAGTAAATACTTAGTATTCCCCTCAAGTTACCTTGCCTAGCGCATTTTCGCTTTTTACAAACAGTGCCTCCTTGAATTAACAACAATTTTGGCTAACTTCAAATACCTTAATTATTTACTACAACATGGGTGTAGCAATTCTTCGGACAAATCCGGGAACACGCTTCACAACCAATACAGTTTTCTGGAGAAGTAACTGCCATTACTTTCCGTTCAATTTCTTCATCATCTTCGTCTTCTACAAATTCGCCTTCTTCATTGAGTGCCTTCAAACCAAGCACGTTGTATCCGCACACTTTAACGCATCTGCCACAGCCGATACATTTATCTTTGTCAATTTCCTGAGCAAATTTTGGTGTCCAAGTCTTTCCACCAAATGTCAAACCTGTTAGTTGCGCCATGAATAAATCCTCGGCCTTTTTGCCTATTAATCTGTTTGTGCATTAATCATCATATTATCCTAATCTTTTCTTTTTTTGTATTCAAAACTCACTTTTTTGTCATAAAAATTCGATGGTTTTGAACACAATGAGAAATCATTTTTTAAACCATAAACAGATGCAAGTTATTGCCAATAATAATTGGTAATGCTTAAAATTCTCTCGTTCTTCTGATCCCTATGGAAAAACATTTATTGAGTCTCTGGATGGAAGCAGTAGCCCCTAATCAGCCACTCCCATGCAAAGCATAGAAAGGATAGACGCATAAATTACAGCTTTGAAACCTACCCTTGTCGGCAAAGGCTTATGTAAATGCAAGTAAATTTCAAATACTTTTAGCTTTAGACAAATAAATCTAGATAAACAGTATACATATATACAAAATTAAATGTTCTTTAATTACATTTTAATATGTGCAATATGTATTTTACAAAGCAACAACTTGCAGTTTAATTTGATTCAACTATTTATATAAATGATGACAAAATAATTACTGCTTTTCGATTTAAATAAATATAATGAGTTTATGAAGGAAACATAATCATTTTATAAAGCAACTGTGATTTTTATGGCAGAATACGATCATGCCTTAAATATTAAAATTATTAATAAATCAGATGAAATTCAATTGCACTAGGCTTAAATATGTTCTCAAAACACTTTATGGTTAAAGTAAAAATGTTCATTCAATACGTAATTAAATGAAGATTAAGATATCTTTCTAAGCTCGGCACGAACAAATTAATCATTTTTTTCATGAAATGTATAGTTAATAAATAAGTTTTGTCAGGCTCAGTTTAAAAGCCTTAAATAGCTTCCAATTGGATGCCAAGTCTAAATATGGATGTGGGGAGTGAATATGGTGAGAATAATTTTTCTCGCCAGAAAGATTATGTGGTAGCGAGTCATGAATAGACAGGACTCATCCAGGGGAGACCTGAGACAGACATCTCAACGATTAGAGTGGGAAAAGAGCCTTATGCCTTATACAATTCCTAACAACAGTTGCGTTGGATGTGACAACTGCCGCCCCCAATGTCCTACGGGTGCAATCAAAATAGAGGACAATGAATATTGGGTTGATCCTGGTCTTTGTAATAATTGTGAGGGCTATTATTCAGAACCGCAATGTGTAATAGCTTGTCCAACTAATTCTCCCATTCCTTGGCAGGCAAAAAAGGGAAGATGCAAAGTTGAACCAAGAGATGCTAGCAGCTTAGACTTGTTTTCTAACGGCAAGAATAATCCATTTGCTTCTGCGATCGCAATTTGGGAAGCTTGTAATGTACTAGGGCAACGCACATCGCTACATTGGGAAACTGATGAAGACGGGTATCTATGTTATAGCCGACAAGTCAATCAAGGACGAGGTGCGATCGCCTTTCACATCCAAGATCCATTCCAAGTTAATGACAAAGCCACCGATATAGCAGCAATTGAAGGGCTTGATATCAGAGCCGCCTGCATACATCTAATTTTTGCAGGTTATGCCACAGCTTTAGAGCAACCTTGGGAGCAAGAATTTGCGATCGATGAACGACAAATCGAGAAATATTTGGGGATGGAGAAACGCAAAGACTTGAGCAAAGCTGCCAAACTAGCCTTAATGAAAAATCTTGTCCAGCAAGCTTGCTCTCTAATTATCTCCATTGACTGGCCCCAACAAGGTCGAATTAACGGATTCTCTGTTACAAACAGTCGCTTATGGCACTTAGTAGATATTCAGCACCACTTTCAAGAAGACAATCATGGATGCAAACATCTGATTGGGTTAACTTTTAAAGTCAAAGCAGGCTTATGGGCGCAATATTTCTTAAATAAACAAGCGTGTAAAGAGCGAACCGCATTCTATCAATACGGCAGTCTCCCCAAAACACTGCTAACCACAGTTATGAGCATTTGGCAGCAACATGAAGGCGCGGTTCGGTTAATGTTGTGGTTGCTGTTTAAAACCAAAATGGGCAAAGAACAACGCATTACCATTCCTACCTTGCTGCGTATTGCTTACGGTGAAGAAAAAGTCGCCCTTGCATCCAGACAACGGGAAGAACGCAAACGTCTGCTGCGAACCTTTGAAAGCGACTTAGAAATTCTCAATCACTATGGAATGAAGCCACTTTTCGATCCAGTTACTTACCCACCAGAAATTCAACCTTTGTGGGCAAAGTTAATTGATCTTCCCGAAGATCCAGATGAAGCATTAGAATTTTGGACTAACGACGGTGGTTCTGAAACTCGCCTCACAGACACAGGCCCCCGTGGTAAGTGGAATCTGCTCATGAATGCGCGGATTTTAGCTTTTGAACTCCCACCAGAATGGGAACAGCAAATTTCAGAATCGGAAAAAAAACAACGGCGAACTGCTAAAGCCAAAAAGAAGCCCAAAGCTACAAACGATTTACTGGGTGAACAGATTTTGCAGGCGCGAAAAAATTTGAATCTTTCTCAAAGAGAATTGGCAAAACTCACAGGTAAAAGCCAAAGCTGGATTCGAGATATCGAGAATGGCCGTTTAAAAGCCAAATTAGAAGACCAAATACTTTTACGAAAAGTCTTAAATATGGGTCAATCTTGATTTGGAATTTAAACGCAAAGGGGCGCAGAGGGAAACGCAGAGTAACACAGAGATTTTCTTAAAAATTTGTGCAGCGTTATACTAAATACAGCAATACTCCGCGTACCTCCGCGCTTCCCTTTGCGTTCCTCTGCGTTTCAAAACTCTCCTCTTTTACGTACTATAACTCATCACCTTACTAGAAGTAATCCAAAGACTACCAACAGCATATTTAGTAACTACCAACTCTCGTGTAGCATTGCATGAACTTTTGAGTTGTTGAGTCTTAGTTTCATCTTTCACAAGTTTAGCCTGGTAAGTGTAGAGAGAACCACAAGGTTGTTCAAAACTAAGTTCAGCTAAGATAGTACTATTGTCTAAACTTTGCTCTAAAATTTTGCCTGCAACTTTGTAGTTAAACCAATCCCATCCTTTATAGAGGATTAACTCTCTTTCCAAAACCTGAAGTGCAGCAGGCAGAATTCCCCAGCCTCGATAGACTTGATGTAAACATTGAATATCACCAGTACGAGTCAAAATCGATCTAAATGAATCTTGATCGAGACGACCATAATATCTTCCTTCTGGCAAATCTATAACTGTTGGTGCAAACCGATGACCACCAAAGTGCGATGATTTCCAAATTCGCACATTATCTAAGCACAAATCAGCATTACTAGCTGTTACATGAAAGTAAAAAGGAGCGCCATATCTCGCACAACACTTATCATGGCTACCGTGGGTACAAACTAAAATATCTCTAGTTGTAGTAGTTTCTACTTCAAAATTAGAATCGATACCCCATATCCATTTTTGGACAACTCCTGCTACTTGCTCAATATTTGCTAGCTTAAACTCTTGTTTATGGTATCCATTACTTAGCCCGTCTTCTTTTTGATAAATTAAAAGCGTAGTGTGATTTACTTTGTGTGAGATATCATTAGCAATTAAAAGAAATCTAATCGGTAGTTTAGCCCGCTTTACTTCCTCTACCAAAATCCTCAAATTCTGAGGCACCCATTTGGAATTAAGGGCTTCTGATGTCCAAGGTAAAGGACACTCAACTAAAATATAAGTTTGATAATTGGTGGCGCTACCAATAACATCTTCTCCTACTTGCCGTGAATCGTCAGAACAAAAAAAAGTATTCATCTCGCTGTACTCATTAACATATTTTATGGACAAAAGGTATTACCAAATACATTTGTGTTCTTCACTACAATATCCTTGGCTAAAGGAGATAAAAAAGAACAATATTCATTTCCCTATTAAAACTAGGTAGCCACTTTATAACATCATTATTGAGCGAGGCCTTTCCGGTTAATAAATTCTCCACAATAAAGATAAATAGTGTCAAGATAGATTTTTCCGTATGAGCGACGTTAATTTTGTATCTAGTTTTATTGTTATTTGGTATTTTATAAATTTTCACTTGCTGAAACTCGGTTTTTATGGACTTGCTTTCTTGGGTAAAATCAAATAAATTCAATCTTGTACATAAACGCAAACCGACTTGGAGAGTTACCAAGGATTAACTTGCTGGCAATATCAATGTAGCTGATACTACAACCAAAAATATTGCTGGCAATAAGATACTTGTTTAAAGTTTTGCTAAAGTTATTTATATAGTTAGTTAGCAATCCTGTTTTTACATATAAAAATCTAGTTTGTTGTCTTTCTTTTGAAGAAAATATTCCTAAAGAGCGATGCGGAATCAGCCAATTTAAGCTTAAGAATCTTTTTCCCCTATCTGCTTTTAATATATCTATAAATTTACACATATTGCGAATTATTCTCAATTAAATGGGAAAAATAAAAACAACCAAAATAGGGGTAAATCCTTTAGTGCCCCATATTTCATGCGCGATAAATCTATGTTGAAAATTAGTGACCAATTATTAACAGTGTCACTGAAATCAACATTGACAAACTTGTTATTTACCTTTTTACCTAATCTAACTTCCTGAAGTTCATGTCAGAGTTTGATGATAGGCATCTGATTTGACTGTAACTGAACTCAATAATAAATGCAAGTATTTGAGAATCTTTATAGTTTCAATTAAGGTAAATGGGCGTTTTATAGTAGAAATACCTCACTTTAACAAGTATTGATTTTTTCAATACAATAGATAGAGTTTTGCAATTGTGACAAATTCTTGCCAGTAGGGTAATCCAAATATCTGTGGCTATGGCGATCGCATATTTCTACTTCCATGCAGAATTGAATCATTTTTTACCACGGCATCACAAGCAAGTGAAAATATCTCATTTTTTTGAGGAGAAAGCTTCAATTAAGGACATGATTGAGTCGTTAGGTGTGCCTCATCCCGAAGTTGATTTTATAAATGTTAATGGTGAATATGTAAATTTTTCTTACATAGTTTCGGATGGAGATGCTATCAATGTTTATCCAATTTCAGCGAGGAGTGTGATTATACCAAGCATTTCTGTTTTGCCAAAACCGCTCAGTATTATCCGCTTTGTTTTAGATATTCATTTGGGGAAGCTGGCGACATCGTTACGACTTTTAGGCTTTGATACTTTATACCGCAATGACTACGAGGATGAGAAATTAGCCCAAATATCCTCTAGCCAAGGGCGGATTCTGTTGACTCGTGATAAGGGTCTATTGATGCGTAGTTTGGTAACGCATGGGTATTATGTTAGAAACACTAACCCTGAACAACAAATTATAGAAGTACTACAACGCTTCGACTTATTTAAATTAATTGCACCATTTAAACGGTGTTTGCATTGCAATGGATTATTAGAATCTGTAGATAAGCAATCCATTATTGAACAAGTGCCAGAAAAAGTGCGATCGCAAATCGATCAATTCCAGCGTTGTCAAGATTGCGATCGCATTTATTGGAAAGGTTCCCATTATGAACGATTGCAACAGTTTATTGATGGAGTAATCAACTCACAAAAAGGTGAGTAAATGACATTGCGGTTCTTAAACAAAATTATTTTGTTATTCTAAACGTAGCCAGCCAGAGTAAATAATCTCAGTCTACACTTATTGAATAGCTTGGCGAAATTCTCTAATCGCTTCCAAAGGAGAAGATAATAAAATACAACGATTGAGCAGGGATAAATCTAATTTTGGTAATAGCTCACTTGTAACAACTTTTTCATATTCTTGTTCTTGTAAGCAGTAGGCTTCAATTTTGCCATCTTCCCAAAACCAAACTTCCGGGACTCCCATTAATTTGTACTTCTGTAACTTTATGGGACTACCGCTACTAATGACTACTTCAATACAGAAGTCTGGTATAGGTTTGTCGGTTCCAAAGCAATAAGATAAGTCAGCTTGATATTCTACTATCTTGGGAATAATCTGGCTAAAACTCCCACTGGGGAAAAATTCAATACCCTTGACTTCAAAATAAGTAATCATAAGTGCAGCGATTAAACACTTAATCGCTTCATGAGGCTTACCAATAGTCACTATCTCTAAGACTCCATCACAATAAAATAGCCGCACACCTGGTACATTTTCAAAGCTAGCTTGAATCGCTTTAAACTGTTCCCAACTTAACCCACGTTTTAAGAAGTGTTGTTCTTCTGGGAAGTTAACAGCATTTTCTAACGTTTGAGTCATAATATTTTTCACTCTCGCAGTTAGTACTGACGAAATTTACCTTATTTCCATCCTAAATCAAAACCAAATTATCCCGATGAATAACTGTTTCTACACCGGCATAGCCTAAAATTTTAGGAATTTCTCGTGAATGACAGCCACGAATCTTTTGCAGATCATTGCTGTTGTAATTCACAAGTCCTCTGGCAATTTCGTTACCGTTGCTGTCACACAATTGCACAGCATCCTGTATGTCAAACTCTCCTTCTAATGCTTTAATTCCAGCAGCTAATAACGATTTTCCTGCTAGAGAAATTGCCGCGATCGCACCTTCATCTAAATACAATTTACCCGCAGGTAAAAGTCCGTAAGCTATCCAACGTTTACGCGCCGAAGTTGGTTCAGGTTGCGGTTCAAAATGCGTCCCAATCAGTTCACCTTGGATAATTTTTTCTATATTCTGGGGAAATCGCCCTTGGGTAATTACGGTACGAACTCCCGCCGCGATCGCAATCCTCGCAGCCGAAATTTTTGTCACCATCCCACCAGTACCCCACTGAGAACCTTGGGAACCTATTTGTAATTCAGCTAATTCTTTAATGCTACTAACTAAAGCGATCGGCCGCGCATCTGGTACAGAACGGGGATCGGCTGAGTATAGCCTATCGACATCGGTAAGTAAAAATAGCCAATCTGCTTCTACTAAGCTAGCAACCAATGCCGAAAGAGTGTCATTATCACCAAATTTTAGTTCGTCTATCGCTACGGTATCATTTTCGTTGACTATGGGGATCACTCCCAGTCCCAGTAGTTCCTGAAAGGTGTTGTAGGCGTTGAGATAGCGGCTGCGCTGTACCAAATCGCTCCGTGTCAGTAATACTTGAGCGATCGCTTGTTGCAACGTAGTAAATAAATCATCATATATACGGATTAACCGGCCTTGCCCAACTGCTGCTACAGCTTGTTTGAGTGCGATCGCTTTAGGACGTTCAGTTAACCCCAACCTTGCACAACCCACACCCACAGCGCCAGAAGAAACCAAAATTACCCGGTGTCCCTGGCTTCTCAAATGGCAAAGTGTTTCCGCCAAGGTAGCAATAGTGGAAAGTGCTAATTGTCCCGTTTCTGGTTGAGTTAGGCTAGAAGTACCGATTTTGACAACAATTGTTTTAGTCATTTGTCATTAGTCATTGGTCATTAGTCATTGGTCATTGGTCATTAGTCATTGGTCATTAGTAACTGACGAATGACAACGGACAAATGACAAAGGACAAATGACTCAAAGAAATTGTAAAGCGCCAATCCCTCTATAGTGAAGGCTGACGCTTTACGGGTGTATATTTACTTAGTATGAGTTAGGGTCTTTTTTGGCTGACCCCATGTTATTAATACTTATGATCCCCGATTTTTGGCTTCCAGTAAGATTCCTTAACCATTTCTTTAGATTTACTTTCCTGACGAATTCTTAACTTTTGTAAATCTTGCTTTTCTTGGGGGTAATAGAGGCTCCTAAGATTTCAGATACCCAAACCTCAAAGTTGCGAACGGGATGAGAGCGGAAGGCTGCGTCGGCATGGACAATCGGCTCAACTAGAATGGTAAACATCCCCAGGCGATTACCTGCGATGACATCGGTAAATAAGCGATCGCCTACCATCCCCACTTGATGCACTGGTAAATCCATTCCCCTAAGTGCTGCCCTAATTTTGCGTCGAGAGGGCTTGGCTGCACCCAAATAGTAAGGTAAATTGAGCGATCGCGCAATTCCCCCAATTCGTGCCTCACTCAGGTTGTTACTTACCAAACACAATGCAGTATAGGTGCGAATTTGTTCCACCCACTCTCGTAGTTCTGGGGAAGCCATCCCTACTGTAAAGGGTACTAAGGTTTCGTCTACATCCAACACCAGCCCTTTAAGCCCATATTTTTGGATAATATCTGGTGTTAGATTCAACACTGAACCTTCTAAAATTAAGTCAGGTTGCAAAAGGTTGTTCCAGGCCATAGTCACCAGTCAAATTTAAATAGCTCAGACAAATGAGCATAACCCAATATAGTTTAGTTAGTCGAACTGCATTCTGGAATATCTCCCTGAACATTTTGAGATAAAATCCCTAATATCTTATCTATCTCTTTGATGTAATAATTACTCAAATCAATAAATATATCGTTTTCTTCTAACTTCAAAAACTTCCAAATATCCCCTGTAGTTACTGCGCCGTAAATTTTTCTGATTTCATTTCCTTCTTGTTGATTAAACAATTGTGCTGCCAACATTGCAGCCGCACATTGACCTAATCCACCTTTAATATTTTCATTTTTGGCTTCAATAATAACTACTACAGGCACATTAATTGTTAGTTGCTCTTTAGAACGACTGATGATAAAGTCACAATATCCATTCAGACCGTTTTCTGCATCTACATTAAAATCTGTTCCCAAAAATAAACTAATTGGATAATTAGCTCTGCGTCTTACCTCCAACAAGATGGGAGTGATAATCATTTCTGAACGGGCTTTTTCTGTATTAATTGCTAAAGCCAGTTCTGTAGTTTCTTCTAAAGAATTTTTGAGTTTCTCACTTGCCTGCAAAGGTTCTATGTCGGCACATAAATCAGTTTCTTCATCAATGCGGATGCTGAATGACTTTTTAAATTTACTTAATGTAAAGTCGCTATAAGCCATTTTCAGCACCTCATGGTAATTTTTATTTTTGGATTAAAAATTCTTGCTAAAATGCTTTTTTCAGAATCTTAAACAACACAAATTACCCCAATTTTTTGTCCATGTTTCATTGCTTCCACATTTAATGGGATATGGTAAAAGGTTTAAGTAGATTTCGATGAAAATAAAAATTCAAAATGAAAATGTAACATTTTGAATTTTTATTTTTATTCTACTTCATTAAAAAGATGTTCCTCTAACAGGGGTTGCACTTTGCGAAACTCCTCTGGAGAGAGTAATTCTGGTTCACCTGTTTTTGTTATCCGTGCAAAAAACAACAGGGGATCGAGAGGTGTATAAATTGCATACTCCTGATCTTCATCATAGAAGCTAGCAAGTAGCTGTAATTGCTCTGGATCTAAATCTGCCTCTTCGTCTTCAATTTCTAAGGTGAAGAGTTCTGATTCTTCAACTGGCGGTAAATCACCTGCAACTGTCAAAGCATAAGCTGTGTTCTTCAATATCAGATTCTGCTCAGATAATACAGCTTGGGCAGTGGCAAAAATTTGCTCAATTATGTTGTCATCTTCTACCAGAACCGCTTCTTCTTCCTCATCGTCGCCTTCCCAAGAAAAAATCTCTACAGGTGAGTCTACAGGAAGAAGTAAAACGTATTCTTGTCCATCAACCTCAAGGGAATGCTCTACATAACATTCGAGCGATCGCCCTTTTTCATCGGTTAAAGTGATGGAACCCGCATGAGCGTTATCATTTTCTTCAGGAAATGGAGGAGAAAACATAGCCGAAATGTAAAAATTTAATAAATACCAGCAAGTTGAGAAATCGCTTAACTATTTAATGATATGTTTATCAACAAAATAGATTTACACGTAGATACAACTGCTAGCTAATCGTTTTTCAGAATATCATGTTAAAAGGTATCAATATTCAATAGCCGCAACTGAACTACGGGAATTAGCACGTTTAACATCCAGCCATTGTTGCAAGATCAAAGCAGCCGCCTTGCGGTCAATCAAACCTTTATGGCGTGATGGAGAGCGGTTTTCAGCAATTAGCAGTTGCTCTGCTTGAAATGAAGTTAATCGCTCATCCACATATTCCACAGGCAGTCTCAAGGCTTTAGTAAGTCTTGTAGTAAATTTTTGAACTTGACGCGCTTGAAATCCTATAGAGCCATCCATTGAATACGGTAAGCCCATAACTAGGATTTGCACCTCGCGTTCATTAACTATTTGCCGGATTTGCTCGACATCCTGCTCAAAAGATGTCCGCTCAATTGTGGTAATCCCAGTGGCAATTAAACCCGTGCGATCGCACCCAGCCACACCAATCCGCTTGCGACCAAAATCTAGTCCCAAGGCTGAAATAAAGGGTTTTGGCTGCTCCTGGGATATCACTAATTCTCCTGTTCTGCATCTGCTGATTCAGGAATCGGCGATGCTTCTGTGCTGGGGTTTTTTACCGGAAAGTTAATTGGTTCTGACTTAATTGGCAGTGGTTTATCTGACGATGGCAGCTTTCCTGGTTGTATCCATGACATTCCACCTGGTATGGGTTTACGTGCTGGTTGTAAACCTTGCAGCATATCAGTCCACTGAATTCCTTCTAAGGAGACGAATTTAGACTCCCGTAGCTTATGCCATACAGAGCGAGACATAACTAATGTATGTTCTATGCGCTTTGCCCCAATTCGCTCCAAATACTCTTCTCGCTCTGCCTGATAGTCAGAGGAGGCTAGTTGTAACCCTTGCTGAGGAAAATCTTGGGCAATCCGAGCCAGTTGAGATAACAATTCTGGATACAGCCAAGTGTAAGCAGGATGAACCGTCAACGTTGCTACGTGAGGAACTTCGCCCTTCCGGTCAAGTTGCACCTGAAAATACCCGATCGCAGCTTTGCGTTGGGGTTCAAATACATAACCACTGACTACTTCTGTTTTCGTCAGCCATTGTTTCACTGCATCAGTCAGAGCGCCGAATAAGCTGGTTTTGAAGTCGCGGGTATTGCGGTCAAAAACTTGACGTACCAAAGGTGGCATAGATGCCGTATCTAGTTGATATAGCAATTGAGCATCAGCATTACTAACTGGCAAAAGGTTGGGTAAATCTGGCTCTGCTTGTGCCAATTCAGCCAGTAATTCTGGCCCAATTTCCCAATACGTCATTTCTGCCAGACGCTGGAATCCATTTTGGCGATATAGTGCCAGCGCCTCTATGTCATTGATGTTAACTTCCAGTAGCCAAGTGCGAGCTTCCAAAATCGATTCAAAGCAATGACGCAAAAGTTGCGAACCAATTCCTTGTTTATCGACACCACGCTCTAACAGCACTTGATCGATGCGCCAAGTGCTGTGTGTCCGGTTAAAGGGTGACACTTGAATCATTCCTAGAAGCATCCGTCCTTGTTCTGCCACATAAGCACAGAGGCGATACTGTAGCGGGTTAGGAAACCAACTCAAAAATTTGAGTAATCCATACCAGCGACGCAATATGAGCATCTGGCTGATGGCAAAACCTGCTCCCTGGGGAGTAAGGGCTGCGAATGACTCTTGAGTTATGCGCTCAATTCCGTCCAGATCCCGGTATTGGACTGGTCGGATAACAACGCTAAGGTTTCTGGGAAGTAATGAAGTCATTTTTATTCGAGCCGCTATTTAGCCTTAAGTAACTGCTCTTCAAAGGAACTGCTGCAATAATATTAACTGCTTTCTGCCCTTTACTAGTGCGTCAAAAGTGTGATTTGAGTAATTTAATACTTAAAAAAGCAGAAAAGCAGACCTTGTGAGAACACCAATGGCGTTAACATAACAACATCTGCCTTTATTTTATTTGAATTTTGATTAAAATTTGTATATATTTACAGCCCTTGTCGAGAAACTAGCTTTTCAAAGTGGGCTTGGGTTTGATGGAGTAATTGCTGGCGACTATCTACCAGTGTTTGTTTCAGGGATGGAACAAGATTGCGAGCTTGCAGAGTCATGTGAAGTTGCAGGTTGGCAACATATTCACTGAAATCTTGATTCACTTCATCTGCGACCGCATCTGTTAATAAATTTGATTCCATTGCCACTGTGTTCTCCTGTGTTAATCCTGTGCTATTTCTCTTCATGACAAAAAATTATCATGTTGTTTGGACTAACTTCTTAATTTGCAATGAAGTTTAACGCTTCTTAGGGATAGCGATCGCAGCAGGGTTTTTATTTACCCATTAAAATCTCAAACCAACACCACCTTGTACAGAGATAGCTGTACCACCGCTATCACGGTAGGCATCAAAAGCAATGATGGCGTTGCCAAAAAGCACAGTATTGCTATTTGGGATCATATAATCAATGCCTGGTTGTAAAGCAAAGCTGATTTTGTCGCCCACAGGAGAAGATCCGCCACCACCAGCCAAGACTAACCCAGCACCCAGGTAAGCATCAGCTTGCCAGTTAAGGGGAAAATCATAAGAAACCGTTGGCACAACTGCCGTATTATTACCAATTAACACTTGGGCACGCAGTGAAAGCGGTGCTTCCAAAAGCTTGTAGCGCCCAGCTATTACTCCCCCGAATTGAATACCATCTGTAAAACCAACAGTGGGGCCTATACCTACATAACTGCCATAAGCTACTTGAGCTTGTGCTGGTTTAGTAGTTGCCATCAAGACCAAGCTAGCCCCCAAAACTGAAACCAAATATGGAATATACTTCATAATCGACTCCTCACACCAATTTGTCATTAGTCATTAGTCATTAGTCATTGGGCATGGGGCATGGGGCATTGGTTATTCGCTTTGTCTCCCTCACATCCTCCCCTGCTCCCTGCCCCCTGCCCCTCTGCCCCCTTCCATTCTACGGGCAACGAGGATGAATGCCCCCTTGAGTACAAATGTATGCTAATTGCTTGGAATCTAAATTTTTGGCTTTAGAAAAATCAACCCCTTGGACTACGGCAGATACTGAGCCTAAATCTGGGGTTTTGACAAATTGATCTGCTGGATCTTCTTTGCTAGGGGCGAGAATTGCCCCCTTAAAATCTGCTCCTGCTACATTTGCCCCCCTTAAATCAGCAAGACTTAGGTCAGCATTTTGTAAGTTAACGTTTTCCATCTGAGCAGAACGCAAAACAGCACCAGCTAAACGAGTGGCGCTCAGGTTCGCATTGCTGAGATTAGCACGATCCAAATAGGCTCCTGATAAATCTGCTCCTTGCCAATCAGTGTTAGTTAAGTTGGCAAAAGATAATTGCGTTCCTATAGCAGTGACACGACCTAAACGGGCAGCGTAAAGATTGGCTTCGTTCAATTTAGCGTCACCTAAATCAGCCCCAGTTAAGCTGGCTCTTTCCAAAACTGCGTTTCGCAGATCGGCTCCTACTAGTTGGGTGCTGTTGAGTTTAGCGTCATATAGACGCGCATTGGATAAGTTGGCTCTGTTAAGAGTGGCGCGGCTCAAATCGATCCGGTTCATCAAGACGCGACTGAGGTTAGCATCAGTAAGATTAGCTTGCTGCAACTGAGCTTGGCTTAAATCAGCCATTACATCGTCGTAGGTATCCCAGCGTCCATCTTCACCCACACCCCGAAAGCGGCTACCCTTAAAGCTGGCTTGGTTAAGATTTGCAGATTTAAACTTCACTCCTGATAAATCAAGGTTGTCTAGTACCAAGTTAAAGAATGAACTACCTGGAGTACCGCTTTGACCTAATTGGGTGCTAGTAAGGTCAACGCCTTCCATTTTTCCGCTATACACAGAGAGAATTTTGTTGATCGTTCTCTGGTTTCTTTGTAGCCGCCCTTGTCGCAATTCCCGCTCTTTTGTTGCAGCACTGCCCACTGACTCCAGTTCGCTAACCAAAAACTGATTCTTATTTTTTAATTCGGGGATAGCTTGGGGCCCAACAGTTGTCAAAGATTGTTGAATCGTATCCAGGAGGCTGGGGTTGGTTTCGCTAACCAATAAATCTGCCAGAAATTTTATGGATTGTGGATCGTTAAGACCACCCATAGCCAGAATTGCACTTTGGCGTTGCTCATTAGTCGCACCAGAGTTGGGAGTTAATTGTTTGACAAGTTCGAGGAACTGTTGGCTATTAATTTGCTTAGTTGCTCGCTGGGATTGTTGAATTTGGATATAAACTTGAGTGCCGATTAAAGTTGCCAACACAGCCGTCATACTCGTTAGTCCTACCCCAAACAAAGTCAGGTTAGGATTTTGTTGTATCCGCCGCCACAGGTTGGGCGACTGGGTGGTTTCGGTTGCCGCTAATTCTTCTTGCCCTTCTGCTTGATCGTTACCGTCAGCAGATTGAGCTTGTCTGTTGTTAGCTAAGAGTGAAGATGGTATAGGGCGAGTTGCATCTATTGTATAAGTGCCTGCAAGTTGATCGTGCAGGGCGCGACGACCCCGGCGCGATGGTAAGCCGATCCCTTCACCCACAATCATTAATAAACACAAAAATGTGAATAATCCTAAATTCGGAAAAGCAAAGCTGTAGCGCCACAGCAAATAGGCGATGGAAATAGGTACAGTCCAACGTCCAACTCCTTCTCTAATGACAACTGCCCCCAATCCGGGAGGCTTCCCTTGCTCGTTGACAACCCGCACCTTGAACCAGCGTTTCGGAATTGTCCTACCAGTTTTAGCCAGTAAATACAATTGCCACCAGGAAAGGGTTACAGGCGCTAACAGGGCAATTGTCCACAAAATATTAGTCGGCCATGCGACGTTACGGATACCATAGCTCACAGGCAGAGCTAGAGGTCTAGCGATCGCTCTTTCCGTAACTACCAATACGGGGTTAAGCGGGACTCGGTTCAGATCGCTTCTAGAATTCGCATAAACACCAATGCTGAAGGGAATCAACCCACTGGCAACCACTAGTGTGATTTCAGCCGCCCAAGCAGCAAAACGCCTACTTGCTAGCAACATTGAACTGGCTCTTTCCGGTTCTTTTGACTGACCAGATTGATTACTACTTCTCCTTACAATTGGTGATGTCATTAGATAATTCCCTTTGATATTATTTTTACGCCGCGATCGGCACAATTAAAATAGACTAAGCTAATCGGCAAAAAGAAAAGCATATTGAAATAGAATTGAGGAGTTATGAGAGTCAGGAGCCTTTTGTATTATGACTCCTGACTCTCATAACTCCGGGCAGATTGCCAAGTAATTGCATATCAACTTATTGCTTACGTTGAAAGCTACTAGACACAAAAAATTTGTATCCAACATACACTAACACTGCTAAAAGTGCCAGAGTTATTACAGATGCAACTAGTTTAAACACTGCTTGCAGCATCGCCAAGCCTACTAGTACCGTCACACCCGAAACTACCAGCTTTTTTGTCCCAGATAAGCCGTTGAACCAAATTTGAAATCGCTCCAGTTGCAAGCTCAAGTTGGCAAAAACAGACTGAGGCATCTGTTTTTGTCCTTGTGGTTGAGAAACAACCCCAGGTGCGGAATTAATCTCTGCCTCTAACTTATCAAGGCGACGCTGTAAGTCTTCTTCCGGTTGAGGATTCATAAATCTTTCTCTACCTCAGTTAGCATATTTATTCGACAACATACCAACTAAATTCTAATTTTGGTGGTTGTCTTAGTGATTTTAGCTAATGTCTGTGTATGTAATACCCTTCTGATAGGTAAAAATTATGTTTTTTTGTTATTGTCTGGTAATTTATCTAATTTTTCCAGTAATTTTACGTTTCTAAAATGTAAAAAATAATGCTTTTTAGGCAAATGCCTATTCTGCTGGTGGTTAAATATTTTAGTAGAGAAGCGATCGCCAGCCATCATGATGTATGAGTTAATTTGCAAGATAAATATAGAGCCTTGACTTGGCGACATCTCTACATCCCATCTTCACAAACAATTTTTAATTTAATGGTATTAGGTTATACGGCAGCTTTTGGAACCAAGATAAATTGATATCGTCAATTAAATTAGACTGTATAACAATAATTGCTCTAAAAAATCTGGAGCATTAATTAAAATGAAAACGCTTCGGCTACTTGCAATTCTTCCCATATCTTTGGTGATTAGCTTGGTTTTTACTGAGGCTAATTTGGCACAGACACCAAATGTCCAAATAAATCGGACTTTCCAGCCAGATCCACTGGTTTTGAACGGAAAGTCTGGGGGAACTGTCAAAAGTAATTGTGGCAATATTCCTACTGAACCTAGTCAAGTTATTCAGGTTACAGAGTCACTGCCTTATTTACGATTAACAGTAGAAAGTCAAGGGAAGCCAACGCTGTTGATCGACGGACCAGGGGGACGTTTTTGTGTAATGGCAGATAGCTACTCTGGAGGCAAGCCAGAACAATCTGGTTACTGGCAGGCAGGAAGATACTCAGTATATGTGGGCGAACTATCTCAGCAGCAGCATAACTACAGTCTCTCAATCTCACAACAAAATAAATAGTCATTAGTCTTTTACTAATGACTAATCACCCTTGACTAATCTTCCAGTGATTTGGCTGGAACTTCGACAGCAGTGACATCAATTGTGCCTTCTGGTGTGAAGCGCTGAAAATGACTATCTTGTACTAACAGCGACTCCCCACAATTAGGACACTGTAATTGACTGTTATTTAAACCCGTAAATTCATATCTACAGACGGGACACTGGTCAGCAACCAAGTTGCGTTGCAGCCACCAACGAAAGCCAAAAAAAGCCACAATGGGTGCTAAAAATAGCAACCCAACAATAATTAGCAACGAATTAACCAACCAACCCAAGCCCAGTGATGCTAGCAACCAAAAAACTGCCAGCAGGGTGAGCCAAGGCCGGAGATTTAAAAGATTCAATTGAAATGACTTAAAGCTCATTTTTTAAACGTCGTCCTGCTCTCCTTCTAGGATAGCGATTTTAGTCATTTGTTATTGGGACTCAAAACTGAGGATAGAAGCATTTTTTGCAAGTGCTGTTGGAAAGCATCTATGCCAAACAGAGCGATCGCCTGTTCTCGCAGCCACCGTCCATCACATCGCTGGTCATCCCCTTGAAGCATTTCTATACAAGCTGCTGCTACAGCATCAGGATTGCGGTGTGGTACTCGCCATCCCAGTTTACCATCTTGTAAGGGGTCAGCCGAGCCATCATCATCACCGGATAAGACAGGTACTCCACAAGCCATTGCTTCTAGATAAACAATGCCAAAGCCTTCTTGCGAAGGCATGATATAGGCATCAGCAAGGCGGTAATGTTCCATTAATTCTTCTGTAGCAACAAAACCCGCAAAGACGACGCGATCGCTCACACCCAAATCTTTTGCAAGCTGCGCCAATCGCGGTTGGTCATCACCGCGACCAATTACTAAATATTTAACTTCTGGGAAAACCTGAGCAATTTGTGGTAAAGCCCGAATTGTGACATCTACACCCTTGTAAATATCCCCTGACCATAAGCGTGCTACTGTCATTAACACCTTAGAACCAGTTAAACCATACTTCTGAACTAATTCTGGCTGCTTGGAACCTGGAGTAAATTTATCCCCATCAATTGCACAAGGCATCATCTCTACCATTTTGGGGTTTAGACCATTGGCAAGACAAGCGCGCTCGCGGCTGTAACGGCTAATTGTCCAAATTTTATTTGCTGATGTCAGGGCGCGACGTTCTTGATTTTTTAGAGGTTCCCAGACTTCTTTGCCGTAAGTTAGCACGGTGTAAGGAATCCCCAAGGGCTGGCAAAGAGTTTGGATTAATACTGCTAAGTTAATATGACCGCAGAAAACTTGCTGCGGACGGTTTTGCAAAAGACACTTGAGTAAAGCTGCTGCCATTTGCAATCTCCCCAAATGAGGAGACTGATTTTTAAAGTAATGAAATTTTAAGTTCTCGTGTTCAAACAGATTTAACCGATCAGGGCTATCTCGCAGCAAAAATACTTCTGCCTTGTAAGCTTGACTCAATCCCAGATAGGCGCGAAAAATATCTTTTATATATGATTGAATACCACCTTCGTGGGCAAAAATTTCTAAAAACACGAAGACATGGTTAGTTTTTTGGTTAACTTTATCACCTACCTTTAGGTTCTGTGCCACTTTAGTGATATTCATATTAGGTTATTTACACTTGGGTTAAAGGTGCGATGGCACCGCTTTGTAACCGCTCTAAATCTGTTTTTACCATTTTTTCTAAAAGTTCCTCAAAGCTCACCTGGGGTTCCCAGCCAAGATTTCTTTTAGCTTTACTAGGGTCAGCTACTAGTTGAAAATGCTCGTCTTGTCTCAATAAACTGGTATTTAAAACTATATAGCGTGTCCAATCCAATCCCACAGACTCAAAAGCTATGGCAACTAAATCTTTAACACTGTGCAGTTTCCCAGTGCCAATCACATATTCTTCTGGTTGATCAACTTGTAACATGAGCCACATGGCTTCTACATAATCTCCCGCAAAGCCCCAATCGCGTTTGGCATCTAAATTACCCATTTCTAAGGTGTCAGTTAAACCCAATTTAATCGATGCGGCTGCCAAAGAAACTTTTCGGGTTACAAACTGAGGTGCGCGTAGAGGAGACTCATGGTTATATAAAATTCCGCTACAGGCAAATAATCCATAGCGCTGTCTATGATGCACCATCGTCCAGTGGGCGTGCATCTTGGCCGCAGCATAGGGATTTTTGGGACGAAAAGGCGTTTCTTCATCTTGAGGCGAACTAAATACATCGCCAAACATTTCCGAACTGCTGGCTTGATAAAATCTGGTAGACAAACCAACCTGTCGTACAGCCTCCAGAAGTCTGGTAGCTGTACCAGTGATCAAATCTAGGGTTCCCAATGGGTCGTTCCAAGAGTCGGGTACAAAACTGGGAGCCGCCAAATTGTAAATTTCTTGGGGACGTAGTTGCTCAACTGCGGTCAATAGCGCCCCACTATCCCTCAAGTCAACCGTAAAAATTTCTACCTGATTCGCCAGTGTTCCCAACTTTGTCAAATTAGGTTGTCGATGGGGAGGTACTAATCCTACAACTCGATAACCACGGTTGAGGAGCAAATGGCTGAGATAGTAGCCATCTTGACCAGTTATTCCTGTAATTAGGGCTGTTTTATTCATAATCTGTCCCCTATTATCTCTATCTCTTTAAGGACTAAATGGCAGTTGTTGGAGAACAAACATTCCGGCTCTCAACACTGCTGACAAATCTTAACAAGAGAGCTACTATAACTCGAATGCTATCTTTACTGTATTCACTAATTCTTTTTATACAAAAATATTTTTGAGATTTTACAAAAAAATCATAATAACTAAGCAATTTTACGCAAAAAAGACATTACTCCAATTCAAATCATATTGAAAAAGGAGTATACTTTTATCAATCAAGTAACTAATTTTTGTAGCAGAGAGTTTTTCCACTCATACTTCTGTTTTGAAGTAAGTCGCTTAACTTCACCTTTCTTATTCTGCTTCTACAGAGTATTTGACGATGAGAAGGCAATTTCTACCATCCGCACCACGTTCGTATACAACACGGTCTGCCAACCGCCGGAGGAGGAACCATCCATACCCACCTACTTGTAGAGTACCTGGCGCTGGCTCTGCGATCGCATCAGGATTAAAAGGTTTTCCATAATCCCAAATTCTAATCTCTAGTCGATCGATCCACAGATCAACATTAATTTCAATGGTTGTTTCTGGGGGTAAAGCATGATGAGCGTGACGAACAGCGTTGGTAAAGCCTTCTGCTAATGCTAAATTGAGGCGATCGAGTTGGGTTTTTGACCAGCCAAGTTGAGACAGATGTTGCAGACAAAATTGCTCGAACCATTCTTGCACCTGGTTTAGGAGGCTGAGTTCGCTCTTAACCTTCAGATGGTCTTGCTGCACTATGGTAAACATTAACTGTGACTTAAATATAAATAAACCCAAGTTGCTAGTTATTAAATTTTGCATGATTCGCCAAATTGTTCTGATGTAGAAAAATCTAAATTGAGATATTTTATCTACCAAAATACAAAACATGAACGATTTTGGCATTTCGAGGGTTGTAACTAGCAACTTACGTTAATTAAGTGAAAAATGTTTATATTTGATTTGGGATAGCTTTTCAATCCAAAACTCAGATTCCGAATGCAATCTGAACTATTAAAATTGACGCCTGTAGATTTCTCCCAAAAACATATCTGTAATATGCTCTTGAAACTCACAGGCGTCAAAGCACTTTGTAGTGACTAATTTAGAATAGTCCTAAGGTCAAAGATTTATCCAATGGCAAAGCAGCACCAATACCCAGCCACACGGTGACAAGAGTACCAACGAGGAAGACTGTGGTTGCAACTGGACGACGGAAGGGGTTTTGGAACTTGTTGACGTTCTCAATAAAAGGAACAAGAATTAGCCCAACTGGTACAGAACCCATTGCTAACACTCCTAAAAGTTTGTTAGGAAGCGATCGCAAAATTTGGAAGACTGGATACAAGTACCACTCTGGTAAAATTTCCAATGGTGTGGCGAAAGGATTTGCTGGTTCACCGGTCATTGCAGGATCTAGCACAGCTAGAGCTACAATTGCAGCGAAGGAACCCATGATCACGATTGGAAAGACATAAAGTAAGTCATTAGGCCAAGCGGGTTCACCATAGTAATTGTGACCCATGCCTTTGGCGAGTTTGGCTCTTAACTGAGGATCGCTCAGGTCAGGTTTTTTCTGTGTTGCCATTTTGAAATGTGATCTCCTGCTTAAGTTAAATTAAAGCATTTGTGAAGGCTATCAGCTACTAGGCAAACCTAGCAGGCAAAAAGCAGCGTTTTGTTTGTCTACGGTTATCAGCCTGGAAGGAATTTACAGCTTTAGGCTTCAGATGAAGTGTTTATTTTTGGGAACTTATGTGCAATTACATTTATTGTGTTTCATAAGTTTAAAACAAACAACTTCATCTGAAAACTCACAAATCTTGCCTTTCGCTAATAATTGAGATTACAAAGGCCCGGAAATGCCTTGCTTGCGGATCATCAAGAAGTGAAACAGCATGAAGACTGCAATCAACCAAGGCAGCACAAAGGTGTGTGCGCTGTAGTAACGAGTTAGTGTTGCTTGACCAACACTTGAACCGCCGCGCAGCAGGTCGGAGATCAGAACACCAACTACGGGTATTGCTTCTGGTACGCCGCTAACGATTTTTACAGCCCAGTAGCCAACTTGATCCCAAGGTAGGGAATAGCCAGTAACTCCAAAGGAAACTGTAATTACGGCTAGGATCACACCGCTGACCCAGGTCAACTCGCGGGGCTTTTTAAAACCACCTGTGAGATAAACCCGGAAGACGTGCAAAATCATCATTAACACCATCATGCTGGCAGACCAGCGATGGATGGAGCGAATTAGCCAACCGAAGTTGACTTCATTCATGATGTACTCCACTGAAGAGAAAGCTTCAGTGACTGTTGGCCTGTAGTAAAACGTCATGGCAAATCCAGTGGCAAACTGGATGAGAAAGCAAACCAGGGTAATACCACCCAGGCAGTAGAAGATGTTGACGTGGGGAGGGACGTACTTACTAGTAACGTCTTCAGCGAGTGCCTGAATCTCCAGGCGTTCCTCAAACCAGTCGGAAACGTTGGCCATACAATCTCAAGTTCCTAAAAGTCGGTTGCGGTTGATAAATCCCGAAGTTCTAAATTGGCGACTAAAATTCTGATGGTTCCCAGCCTCGGTATCCTGCGGGTTCGCCCAAGGAGTTGCCGCAGGCTAGGGTAACAACAGAATTGTCTATGGACTTCTCATAAGCCGCCTCTTGTGACTTCTCTCCCAATTAGCAATTTTGGGATTTTAGTAAAGACGAGTTTATTTCGTTTGCTTGTCAGCTTTCAGCGTGCTAAGAGTCTTCAGAAACTTTACACTCTGTAAAGAAGGAATATATTGCGATCTCTTTACGCCCCTGCACAGAAAATGGTGGACACAAAGTAGATTTTATCCTTTCGTGAGTGGATACAACGCATCAGTTGACTGAACAACTTGATGAGAGAAATGCACCACTTCTATAAAAAAAGTAACATAATCGAGAGATAGATTTCATCAACAACAGGACAACTGAGCATTTCTAGGCAATTTGGGTTGAGGTGGAATTGATAATGGGGTTCATGAACAAACAAGTCTTTCGGGTTGGATTTTCGTTGTTAATGGCGTTTTGGTTGGCGTTTGGTACGCTTACCCAGCCTGCGGTGGCTTTAACGGGGGAACAAAAGCTGGTTTCCGAAGTATGGCGAATTGTTAATCGCACTTATCTAGATGAGACTTTTAATCATCAGAATTGGGCGGCTGTGCGGCAAAAGGTTTTAGAGAAGCCGCTTACAGACGCAAATGCCAGTTATGCGGCAATTGGGAAGATGCTCAAAAGCCTTGATGACCCTTTTACCCGCTTTTTAGACCCGGAACAGTACCGCAGCTTAAAGGTCAATACCTCTGGGGAACTGACTGGGGTAGGATTGCAAATTGTCCTGAATCCTGAGACTGGGAAGTTGGAAGTAGTGGCTCCTATAGCAGGTTCACCAGCAGATAAAGCGGGGATTAGACCACGCGATCGCATTCTTAAAATTGAAGGCGTGCCCACAAAAAATCTTACCCTAGATGAAGCTGCAACTAAAATGCGCGGGCCAAGTGGCAGCCTTGTTACTCTCCTCATCGAGCGAGATGGAGAGCCAGAAACGGAAATTAGATTAACGCGCGATCGCATTGCTCTTAACCCTGTGGTTTCAGAATTGCGTGTTTCCACTGAAGGTACATCTATTGGCTACCTACGTCTCACTCAATTCAATGCCAACGCCTCAACGGAATTGGCACACGCTATTTCTAGTCTAGAAAAAAAAGGCGCTGCTGCCTACATTCTAGATTTACGAAATAATCCTGGGGGATTATTGCAATCAGGAATTGAAATTGCCCGTCAGTGGTTAGATTCTGGTACTATTGTCTACACTGTGAATAGACAAGGCATTCAGGGTAGTTTCGAAGCCTTTGGCCCAGCCCTTACTAACGATCCTCTGGTGATTTTGGTGAATCAAGGAACTGCCAGTGCTAGCGAAATTCTGGCTGGCGCACTCCAAGATAACGGTCGTGCCCAGTTAGTAGGCGAAACCACTTTTGGTAAGGGTCTAATTCAATCTTTATTTGAATTATCAGATGGTTCAGGGTTGGCAGTCACAATTGCTAAGTATGAAACTCCTCAACACCGGGATATTAACAAACTAGGTATTAAGCCAGATAAAGTGATTTCCCAAGATCCAATTAACCGCGAACAGATTGGTACTGAAGCGGATCTGCAATATCAAGCAGCAGTGGAAATTTTGAAGAAAGACTTGGTTGTGGCAGGAAAAGTGTAAAAACTAAAGAGTTAAAAGAGGTTTATTGATTAAGCTTACGGCTTACGCAAACAATAACCAAAACCAGGATTTACAGGTAAGGGCAATACCCTGTGCGAGTACCCCTCATGGGTTCGGGTTAAGTTTTGTGTAAGCCCTAAAGGTAATTAGGCGGTACTACATGAATTGTCAAATTTTGTGCCTTTGCCAAGTTCGGACTCGACGCTAATTTGACAACCATGTTTTTCCACACTAATTTCGCTAATCCCAACACTGTATTTCTACTGCTAGCTTTCGTCGTAAATAAATGATCAGGCTAGCAAATGTTAAGCAATATCTGGTTAATTAATAGCCTTTTTAAAGAGGGTTAGTGAGGATATAAAAGTGCTTAAAGTTTAGAGAAAAACACTTTTCCAACAACCTCTTCTGACTACTGAATTCAGAATAGCTGAATTTTTCTTCAATTGACAGCCCCTAACTGCGTAAGCGCGTCTTCTGTGACACGGCAAATTCGCCAATCATCTAATATAGATGCTCCTATACTACGGTAGAATGCTTTAGCTGGTTCATTCCAATCCAACACACTCCACTCTAACCGTCCACAATTACGTTCTATAGCTATCTGGGCTACTTTAGAAATAAGAGCTTTACCAATACCTTGCCTACGATACTCTGGTAAAACAAATAAGTCTTCCAGATAAATTCCGGGCTTGGTCAAAAATGTTGAATAATTATGAAAAAATAGGGCAAAAGCAACAGCTTGACCAGCAGTTTCTGCTAAAATCGCTTCTATATATCTGTGCGAACCAAATAAATGCTCTTTAAGTGACAGAGCATCGCCAGTGACAGCATGAGATAATTTTTCATACTCAGCAAGTCCCTGAATTAATTGAAAAAGTACGCTGTAATCAGTTGGTTCAGCAAAACGCAAAATCAAATTGTTACACGAAGTCATTAGTCTGTAGTCTATAGTTCATAGTCCATAGTCTATAGGCAACTGTGCAATTTTTTTACTAATAACTAAACAAAAGCCGAAAAAGTTACAGAATTCCTGTTTTTTGAGAGTTACGGTAGTCGAAGCTCAAGAAATATAAATATATCATCAGCCCTAAATTCATTATTGGAGCTAATTAAGTCAAACCATGCGGGTAATTCAAAATTCAAAATTCAAAATTAAATATCTATTTTTGAATTTTGAATAGGAACGAAGTGACAGCCGGGTATTGCGTCTCTATTTTCGTGAATGTAACTAAATCAACCAACCTTTTAAGCGTTTAGCTATGTGGGGACGGCGTAATTTCCGCATCGCTTTACTTTGAATTTGGCGCACTCGCTCACGAGAAAGATTGAACATATTGCCAACTTCTTCTAAGGTACAAGGTTCACTGGTTGTCAAACCATAACGCAGAGAAATCACATCTTTTTCTCGTGGAGTTAACACATCACCTAATACTTCCCAAATCTCCTGACGCATCATGTTTTCATTCATTTTTGCTTCTGGAGACAAGTTATCTTCATCTTCTAGCAAATCCATCAATTCCGTGTCTTCTTCTTTACCGACACGGTGGTTGAGAGAAAGTGCTTGACGGCGTAACTGTTGTAGTTGGCGTAGTTGTTGCACACTAATTTCCAAAGATTCTGCCATTTCCCCTTCGGTAGGATTTCGACAGAGTTTTTGCTTTAGTTCTCGTTGAGCTTTTTTCAGTTTGTTAAGCTTTTCAACAATGTGAATAGGTAGCCGGATTGTCCGCGCATCGTTAGCTATAGCCCTGGTAATCGCTTGTCTAATCCACCAATAGGCATAAGTAGAAAACTTATATCCCTTATCTGGATCAAACTTTTCTGTAGCGCGATTTAAACCCATTGCTCCTTCCTGAATTAAATCCAGAAAAGGCACTCCCCGATTTAGATATCGTTTGGCAATAGAAACTACTAATCTCAAGTTGGAGCGAATCATTTTGCGTTTCGCTACTCTACCTTGATACAAGCGACTTTCTAATTGCTTTTCGGTCATTTCTAGCTCGGAAGCTACTTCTAGTTTGGTAGGTTCCTGTCCTAGTTTTAAGTTTAAAGCAGCTTGTAATTCCCTAATTTCCTCTAGAAATCTAACTCGCCGCGCTAATTCTACTTCTTCATCAGCTTTTAAAAGCGGATAACGCGCCATCTCTTTAAAAAACGCGCCGACGGCATCATCATGCTCGGTTTTATTGTATCCCGAAGGACGGGCCGCCGCCATGTCATCTCCATCGCGTTCATCTGATTCCAGATTTTCTACTACAATTGGAGGCTCTTCATCTACCACTGCATCTAAACTATCGAGTGATGGTTCTTCAATATCAGCAGCATTCTCCAGTATTTCCATTTTTCCCAATTCAACAATGTTCATAGTTTCCTTTAGGGATTGTTGTTTTGTTTGGTACATAATTTAGTTACAGCTACTCGTTTGAGGCTTGGTAGTTTTCCCTAATGGACGAATGCACCCCTTTATATGGCGAAATAGAAGCTTCTGCTAATTTCTATTCAAGAATAAAAATCTATATCTACCTACAACCTACGGGTTACAGTTAGATATAATCTATAACTTAACTGACCTTAGCACCCAACAAAACTTTCTTCTCAGGCTTATTAACAGATTATATTCTTCATTTTTTTCTTAATTACCAAATATGTCAAACCCCCTCAAACTTTCTCAACCTGAACAAACATAAAAATCTCAGCTAACCATCCAAATTTCTTAAACTTTCATATATTTTTCTAAATATATATTTCTCTGTTTAGGTATTTGGAAGTCACGGGATAAATTTAAAACCTGGTGATGGGGTTATGCCTTCCCAATTTCAAGTTACCCAAATGATACAAATTACAATAATGGCAGCTTAATTTGGGGATTATCTTATTTGTATAAAAGCATCTCATATACAGAAAGGGTTGAATATCTATCGATAGGCGGAAAAAGGCTACTCCCTATTTAGTAGATAGAGCAACTGTTGCAGCAAGTGCCGACATACTTTTATTTATATAGTGGGTACCAAATATTTATTGCATTTATAGTTGATACGAATTTGTCTAGTAGATTACATAAGAGGAAACTTATCAAGTATTATGAATGATAACAGTATTGAGAAATACTATTTGAATTTAAGAAAGTAAAAAATTAGAGTTTAGTTAGCTAGGTTAATTTTGACCAGCTATGTGAGGAAAATATTTAACTATAAATTCAGTAACTATGTATATTAATGACATAAAATTATCTCCTTTAGTGGTGGCACAAGCTAGCGAATCGTACCAATCAGGTACAACTATAAATAGGTGGGTTGAAGTACTGGTAGACTGTCCAGGAAGTACAGGATTATTTACTTATCGATTGCCAGCCCAGTTAGAAATAAAACCAGGGGATATTTTGAGCGTGCCATTTGGGGCACAACAATTAGGAGCGATCGCAATTCGGTTACTGGCACAACCAAATGTTGATTTAGCACCAGAAAAAATCCGCGAGGTAGAAGATATAGTCAGCGTTGGATTTTTCCCAAGTGCTTATTGGGAATTACTCAATCGAGTTGCTGCATATTACTATACGCCTCTAATTCAAGTAATCCGGGTTGCTCTACCACCAGGGTTGCTGGGGCGATCGCAGCGCCGTATCCGCCTTGTTAGAGGAGGGGGAGGAGGGGGAGCAGGGGGCAGGGGGCAGGGGGTAGGGGGAAGTAGTTATTTGCTAGCATCTCCCGATCCTTCAGCTTTCTTGACTCCTACTGCGCGGCAAGTTTGGGAACTTTTGCAAGGGCAGTCTGCGGGGGATTATAGTTTTGCCTACCTTCAACAAAAAGTAAAATCTGCTTATCGGGGAATTCGGGAGTTATTGCGATTTGGTTTAGTAGAAAGTTATTTAGAACCGCCGCGACTAACTCGACCAAAGTTACAAAAAGCAGTTACGCTCACAGGTACAATTGACCAAGAGTTAACCACTCGCCAACGAGAGATTTTAGAAGTGCTGCGGCGACAGGGTGGGGAGTTGTGGCAAAATGAATTACTGCAAATTTGCAATGCTAGTCCCTCTATTCTCAAGACGTTGACACAAAAGGGTTACATCGTTGTTGAAGAACGGGAAGTATTGCGAACCGAACAGGGCCCAGCATTAGTAGGTGATGGGGCTAAATCTTTAACTGCTGCCCAAGCTAGCGCTTTGGAAACAATCCAGACACTCGATGGATTTGCTGAAGTTTTATTGCATGGGGTGACGGGTTCGGGAAAAACCGAAGTATATTTGCAAGCGATCGCACCTCTCATCAAGCAAGGTAAATCTGCCCTTGTTTTAGTCCCCGAAATTGGACTTACACCCCAGCTAACCGATCGTTTTCGCGCCCGTTTTGGCAATAAAGTCAGCGTTTATCACAGCGCCCTCTCCGATGGTGAACGTTACGACACTTGGCGGCTTATGCTCACCGGAGAACCGCAAGTTGTCATTGGTACGCGCAGCGCCGTTTTCGCGCCTTTGCCTAACTTGGGTTTAATTATTTTAGATGAAGAACACGATAGCAGTTTTAAGCAAGACTCACCCATACCCACCTACCACGCCCGTACCGTCGCCCAATGGCGGGCCGAACTAGAAAATTGCCCCTTGGTGTTGGGTTCCGCTACCCCTTCCTTGGAAACTTGGGTAAGCGTGGGGAGGGAGGGGGCAGGGGGAGTAGGAGAAGAATTCTTAACTTCTAACTCTTCAGTTAGTAATTTTTACCTCTCGCTCCCTGAACGCATCAATTCTCGCCCTTTACCGCCTGTGGAAATAGTCGATATGCGGCAAGAGTTGCAGCAGGGAAATCGTTCTATATTTAGTAGATCGCTGCAAGAAGCTTTGCAACAGTTGCAAGAGAGAAAACAACAGGGAATTTTATTTATCCATCGTCGGGGACACAGTACTTTTGTCTCATGCCGCAGTTGTGGGTATGTGTTGGAATGCCCGTATTGTGATGTGTCACTGGCGTACCACCACACCGAAGAAAAAGCACCGGAATTATTGCGCTGTCATTATTGTAATTATGCGCGATCGCATCCCAAATACTGCCCCGATTGTAGTTCCCCTTACCTGAAATTTTTCGGTAGCGGTACTCAGCGAGTAACGCAGGAATTAGCGCGACAGTTCCCAGAGTTGCGCTTGATTCGTTTTGATAGCGATACCACCCGTAACAAAGGCTCACACCGGACTTTACTCACCCAGTTTGCCAACGGCGAAGCGGATTTATTAGTTGGTACGCAAATGCTTACCAAAGGTTTGGATTTACCACAGGTGACACTTGTGGGCGTTGTCGCCGCCGATGGATTGCTAAATTTATCAGATTATCGTGCCAGTGAACGGGCATTTCAAACCTTGACTCAAGTCGCTGGACGTGCTGGTAGAGGAGACGATCCGGGCAGGGTGATTGTACAAACTTACACTACAGAGCATCAGGTAATTGCAGCAGTGCGATCGCACGATTATCACTCTTTCTCGCAGGCTGAATTAGAACAACGCCAAGCCCTCAATTATCCCCCTTATGGGCGGTTAATTTTGTTGCGCTTAAGTAGTCTCGATCCCATTCAAGTGCAAAATACCGCCCAAATTATTGCTACAGCCTTGAGTACAGAAGAAGAATTCGAGATATTAGGCCCAGCACCAGCGAGTATTTTACGAGTAGCTAATCGTTATCGCTGGCAGATATTGATTAAATTTGCTCCCAATGCCTTACCACAATTGCCAGATTGGGAAGAAGTGCGATCGCTTTGTCCTTCGTCTGTTAGCTTAACTATTGATGTAGACCCATTAAATATTATGTGATTTTCTTGGGCTAAAAGATTGAGAAATCTGGTTTATCTAAAATAGTCCATTGATAGGTTTGTAGTAAGCACTTCAATGCTTGAATATTTGAGGACTAAAGTCCTGACTACAAACGTATTTAAGATTGAATTTTAATCTAATTAATCAACAATTCTGGTGCTACCAATCCTTTTTGGATCGCTAAGACTGCGGCTTGAGTGCGATCGCGTACTTCTAGTTTCTGCAAAATTGTATGAACATGAACCCGCACTGTACCAGGGGCAATGTAGAGAATCTCAGCAATTTCTTGATTGCTTTTGCCAGCTGCTACCAGTGCCAAAATTTCTTGCTCGCGCTTCGTAAGGGGATTTTCTAGGTTTCCCTCAGTTTTTGTCGGTAGCGCCACAGTAGAATTGCCCTCAAAAGCTGCTCTGATCTCTGTTGTTGCCGTTTGATCCCACCATGAGGCACCAGCTGCAACCGATCGCACTGCCAATATTAAAGACTCAGCAGGAATACCTTTCAGGCAGTAACCTTGGGCCCCAGCTGCAATTAACCGTGAAATCAGAGGTTTCTCAGAACGAGATGTTAAAACGAGAATTGGTAAATTTGGGTGCTTCTGCTTGATTTGGCGACAAGCTTCAATCCCACCAATGCCCGGTAAACCTATATCTAGCAAAACCAAATCTAAGGGATAGCGATTTGCCAATTCTACAGCTTGTTCCCCATCTTCTGCTTCTGCGACAATCTCCAAAGTAGTTTCTTGCTGCAAACGCATCCGCAGACCAAGCCGAAACAATTCATCGTCTTCAACGAGTAAGATTTTTGTCATTTGTTATTGGTCATTGGTCATTTGTCATTTGTCAATAAATAGTTCTTCTTCCCCTGTCCCCCCTGCTCCCTGCTCCCTGCTCCCTGCCCCCTGCCCCCCTACTCACCTACTCCCGGTGGCGGACAAGCTGGGAGTCTAAAACCAAAAAGTGCGCCTCGTGGCGAGCGATTCTCTGCCCAAATTGTACCCCCATGAGCAGCGATAATTTGCCTGGTTAAATAAAGCCCTAGTCCCGATCCTGAGACGTGGCGATCGCTATCTCCTTGATAAAATCTCTCAAATAAGTGGGGCAACTCTTCTTCTGTAAAGCCAGAACCAGTATCGAGTATTTTTACCACTTGATCGCTAGAATAACCTTCAAGTACCACTTCCACTTTACCGCCACGAGGGGTATGGTTAATACCATTACTCAGGAGATTGGTGAAGACTCGCCCCAGTTGCAAAGGATCGCCATTTACCCAGAGAAAACTACGAAAATCTGATTCGCCATAGTGTAGAGAAATATAAACCTGACGTGTTCTCGCTAGTTCAGCCAGGGTAGCGATTACCTCCTCTGCCACAGTTGCCAAGTTAACAGGTGACATCTGTAATTTCAACCCTTCAGCATCATTACGGTACACATCTAAAAGAGTTTGGACTAATTGCAGTGTACTCCGATGACTACGAGCCATAGTTTGGAGGACTTTTGCTTGCATTGGTGTGATTTCACCAAATTGCTCATTTTGAAAATATTTCAGCGTTTCAATTGCTCCTAATAGAGGTGTTTTCAAATCATGCGTTAGGGTAGAAACAAAATCTTCACGCATAATAGCTAGTTGTTCTTGGGAGCGTAATTGTGCTTGTGTATAAGCGATCGCTTCTTCATTGCGGTGGTTGCGATCGCTTAACCAACCTGTTACAACTAACGCCAATACTGCAATCAACCTATTTGCCAACGTTGAGGCATTAATCACTTCTCCTCCTGGGATAAACAAATTTAACAATGTTAATCCTGTCGCTGCCAGAGTGATCCCCAATACTGATCTCCGATTCAGGCGAGAATCTGCTAACAAAATTGTTCCCGTGTAGAGGTAGCCAAATACGTACTCAGGTGGTGTCAAATATTCCAAGCTAATTACGAGTGCAAAGGTGATCGCTATTAGCCCATAAGTCTTCCCACGCCCATTTATAGCTTCTTTCATAGCCACTAATCGACTTAATATCGTCATTTCTGATTTACTAAAAAATCTTTATCCTACAATCTTTACAACTATTTAATTCAGCGATTATGATTTATCTGCAATCTATATCTGCAAATATTCACTTGAGTATTAACCCGAAAATTACGATTGTCCAGATGCAAAAAAGGGGACTGGGGGCTGAGGATTGGGGACTGGGTAGTTGTCCACAAGGGGTAGAGTATCTAAAACAACCTTCCCATACCGCATTTTATTTAATAAAATCCTCTTAAATATTTATATTCTTTGAACGTAGCAAACTTCCAAAATGTATTGTATAAACAAATGATACTAACTAGCGAATTAGATGAATTAAAAGTAAAGATTAAATATTTTTAACAATAAGTTGAACAAGTATCTGGATAGCAAAAACTGAAAATAGTAAATCCAGATTAAAAAATGGCGGTGATATGAGATATCACTAAATTCCTCCAAATCAAATACTTCAACAGTTAATCTGTTATTTCTAATAATTGGCTTTCTAGCACTTAAATTTTACCCTGCGCGAAATATATGGGACAAGGTTTTTTGCAAATTGGCTTAACGCTATGTATTGTCATAGCAATTACTCCGCTACTAGGTAGATACATCGCCCATGTCTTCTTGGGAGAAAGAACACTGCTGGATTTTTTAATGAACCCCATAGAGCGAAGTATGTTCGTACTAGCGGGTGTTCGCAGAAAAGATGATATGACGGGTTCGCAGTATATCCGGGCTGTACTGTACAGCAATCTGATTATGGGTATTTCAGTATATTTACTGTTATATTTTCAAAGGCTCTTGCCCTGGAATCCTAACGGTTTTGGTGCTACCAGTTGGGATGTATTACTGCATACAACCATTTCCTTTGTAACAAATACCGACCAGCAGCACTATGCTGGTGAGACAACCTTAAGCTATTTTAGCCAGGTAGCGGCTTTAGGCTTTTTGATGTTCACCTCCGCAGCCACCGGTTTATCTGTGGGAATTGCCTTTATTCGCGGGTTGACAGGTAGAAGGTTAGGAAACTTTTATGTTGATATTGTCCGTGCAATTACGCGCCTATTGCTACCGATTTCGATTATTGGAGCGATCGCTTTGCTTCTAACAGGTGTACCACAAACATTAGCGAAGACTATGGATGTGAGAACCTTAGAAGGCGGGACACAATATCTTGCCAGAGGCCCGGTGGCATCCTTTGAAATGATTAAACTTTTGGGCGAGAACGGCGGTGGCTTTTTTGGCGTAAACTCAGCACATCCTTTTGAAAATCCCAATGGCGCTTCTAACTTGATAGAAATGATCGCCATGATTTCTATCCCAGCAGCCTTGATTTACACCTACGGTATATTCGCCAACAACATCAAACAAGCTTGGCTGCTTTTTTGGATGGTGTTTGTGATTTTTGTTATCCTGGTGGGAGTGACAGCTGTGGGAGAATTTCAAGGTAATCCCCTAGTTAATAACGCCTTTGGATTAGAACAACCCAATTTGGAGGGGAAAGAAGTTCGATTTGGCTGGTTACAAACGGCATTTTGGGCAGTTATGACTACTGCTACTATGTCTGGCGCTGTGAATGGGATGCACGATTCTTTGATGCCCCAAGGAATATTTTCGACACTCTTCAACTTGTTTATCCAGGTTATTTGGGGTGGACAGGGAACTGGAACAGCTTACTTATTTATTTACTTGATTCTTACAGTGTTCCTAACTGGACTAATGGCAGGACGCACCCCAGAGTTTTTAGGACGCAAAATTGAAAAACGCGAAATTGTCCTCGCTAGCGTCGTCTTGTTGATTCACCCAATTCTAGTTTTGATTCCCAGTGCGATCGCCCTCGCTTATCCCATCTCTCTCTCTGGAATTAGTAACTCTGGCTATCACGGTATTTCTCAAGTAGTTTATGAATACGCCTCAGCCGCCGCAAATAATGGCTCCGGCTTGGAAGGGTTGAGAGATAATACCCTGTGGTGGAACTTGAGTACTTTAGTTAGCTTAATAGGAGGACGCTACATTCCGATAATTGCCATCCTGCTGTTAGCTGACGGTATGTCTCGCAAAAAACAAGTACAAGAAACCCCTGGTACCCTAAGAACTGATTCTCTAGTATTTACTGGTATCACTGCTGGAGTGACATTGGTTTTGGGAGTATTGACTTTCTTTCCCGTTTTAGCTTTAGGCCCAATAGCCGAGGGTTTGAAACTAGCATCTGGCAATTAGAAAATTTATGAGTTATAAGTCTGAAATTAAGAGAATACCAAAAAATAAATAAATTATCCTGTTTTGTAGGGGAGCCAGTGCTTTGTGCTAAATCCATCGCTGTAGGAGGGTTTCCTACCGTAGGCGACTGGTGTTAGCGAGTCTTGTCTGTGACACGCTGTTCGCGTTCGATCGTCCGTCCTTCTGGTGACGATCGAACACGAATAGCAGTAGGTAGGTACGAGCATCGCTTTAGCATTGTGTTCGCGATCGCATAGCGTGCCCTAAAGGTTGGATCTATTTTTTATTGGAAACTCCTAACTTCTAACTCCTAACTCCTAATTTTTAACTTTTAACTCCTAACTTTATTCATGAACCAAGTGGCAACTAACTTCAGAGCTAGACGGCCAAATCCTCGTTCTGGCGATCGCCGTCAAGGACGTAAAAAAGCAAGGACAAGTAAAAAGTGGCTTTACTTAAGGGCAATTAGAGATGCTTTTGTCAAGCTCAACCCTAAATATATAATCAAAAATCCAGTAATATTTTTGGTTTGGGTGGGGACAATCATCATTCTATTGCTCACGATTGATCCCAATTTATTTGGCCCAGCCCTTCAAAAGAACCCGCAACTTTTCAATGGCTTACTGTCGGGGATTTTATTCTTTACAGTTTGGTTTGCCAATTTTGCCGAAGCACTGGCAGAAGGGCAGGGTAAAGCTCAAGCTGATGCCTTGAGATTAACGAAATTAGAGGCGATCGCTAAAAAACTCACTCCCGACGGCACAATTATTGAAGTTTCATCCACTAGCCTGAGACAGGGTGATAACATCTACGTTATTGCTGGCGATATCATTCCCGCCGATGGCGAGGTAATTATGGGCGTTGCCTCAGTAGATGAATCGGCAATTACTGGAGAATCTGCACCAGTATTAAAAGAATCAGGCTCTGATGTTTCCAGTTCTGTCACTGGTGGGACGCGGATTATCTCAGATGAATTAATTATCAGGATCACTACTGACCCAGGCAAAGGCTTTATTGACCGGATGATAGCCTTAGTAGAAGGGGCAGAACGCAGCAAAACACCCAATGAAATTGCCCTGACAGTATTGTTGGCAGTTCTCAGCTTAGTGTTTTTGTTAGTCGTGGTAACTCTGCCCGCACTTGCTTACTATGTCAATAGTCCAGTCAGCGTGCCAACTTTAATTGCCCTATTAGTGGCATTAATTCCTACAACCATTGGCGGCTTACTCAGTACCATCGGCATTGCTGGGATGGATCGAGTTGCCCAATTTAACGTCATTGCCACTTCAGGAAAAGCAGTCGAAGCCTGTGGTGATGTAAACACTTTAGTACTTGATAAGACAGGTACAATTACCCTCGGCAATCGTTTGGCGGAAGAGTTTATCCCTATCAACGGTCATTCAATATCAGAAATTGCTAATGTTGCGTGGGCAGCTAGTGTCTTTGACAATACACCAGAAGGGAAATCCATTATTCGACTGGCAGAAAAACTAGTAGCACGGTTTGATTTCGATTCCAACCAGGCAGAAGGAGTTGATTTTTCCGCCAAAACACGGATGAGTGGGACTAACTTACCTGGTGGGTATGAGGCCAGGAAGGGAGCTGTAGAAGCCATTAAAGGATTTGTCCGTTCTCGCAACGGACGCGATACACCAGAATTGGATGCTGCCTACGAACGAGTTTCTCGCTTGGGAGGTACACCCCTAGCAGTTAGCCTAGATAACGAAATTTATGGGGTTATTTATCTCAAAGATATAGTTAAACCTGGTATCCGCGATCGCTTTGAGCAACTGCGACGGATGGGAGTACGTACCATCATGCTAACTGGAGACAACCAAATTACAGCTTCTGTCATTGCTAAAGAAGCTGGAGTAGATGACTTCATCGCTGAAGCCACACCAGAAGACAAAATCAGTGTCATTAAAAAGGAACAAGCAGCAGGTAAACTAGTTGCCATGACAGGAGATGGGACTAACGATGCTCCCGCATTAGCCCAAGCTAACGTCGGCGTTGCCATGAATACAGGGACACAAGCTGCAAAAGAAGCCGCCAACATGGTGGATTTGGACTCCGATCCGACAAAGCTGATCGATATCATTAGCATTGGTAAACAATTGTTGATTACTCGCGGAGCTTTGATGACATTTTCTATCGCTAATGATATTGCTAAATACTTTGCAATTATCCCAGTGATATTTGTCGCTGCTAATCTACAAAGCCTGAATATTATGAATTTAACTAGCCCTAAGTCTGCTGTCCTATCAGCGCTGATTTATAATGCTTTGATTATTCCCGCTTTGATTCCCTTGGCATTGAAGGGTGTACGGTTTAGGCCACTGACAGCTAATCAGCTACTCCAACGCAATATCTTAATTTATGGCTTAGGTGGAGTGATTGCGCCATTTATCGCCATTAAGTTGATAGATATACTGATTACACTTGTAGGTTTGGCTTAAAGATAGAAAAAGTAGAGACGCTACGAAACGAGCGCATCTTGACCAAAGTAAAATAATAAACATTTTTACTTTTACCGTTGAGAGAGAGAACCAAAAGAATATGAATAAACAGGTCGATATTTGGGAAAAGTTTTTGTCGATAAATCTGATACAGGCGATGTTCTTTGTTTGGTCGCAATTGCTTAAACAACACTCACACTCGCTATTTTTATCCTGCTGTGCTTGAATGTGGTAATTGCCCCAGACATTTATGCTGTTAGCAGCAGCATCTTTGAACATCGTTCTAATTGGGTAAAAGAATTAAAATTAAAAATTAATTTTAGTAATAATTGGAAAAGTTTTTATGGCTATTATTCGAGAAACTATCAGAGCAATTTTTATAACTCTAATGCTTTGGTTGTTGACTGCAATCATCTATCCTCTGATCATTCTTGTAGTGGGTCAAGTTTTTTTGCCCTATCAAGCGAATGGCAGCATTATGCTGAATCTAAATAATGAACCAATTGGTTCAGCTTTGATTGGTCAAGTATTCACATCTGAGCGATATTTCCATCCTCGTCCCAGTACTGTTAGATATAGCCAAGGAAAAAAAGCCAAGCCAACTGGCATATCTGGAGCCAGCAATCTTGCTGCTAGCAATCCAGAACTACTAAAGCGGATTCTAGAAGAGGCAAATCAATTGCGAGACGAAAATCTTCAACCGATTGCTGATATGATTTATACCTCTGGTTCTGGTTTAGATCCGCATATTTCCTTCAAAGCAGCACGTCAGCAATTGACACGGGTTGCTGGTGCGCGGGGAGTCAAAGAAGATGAGATCCTACGTTTAATTAACAAGTATACCGATGGCAGATTTTTATGGATTTTTGGTGAGCCGGGAGTCAATGTTCTCCGATTGAATTATGCTCTTGACTTGCAAGATATTAATCGTCAGCAAAATCTATGAGGGGCTTTTTATATTTGTCGGGGCGCAAGAGCTTATACCCGGATTTCTCACGCATAGTGTAGGCAGAGGGAGAAGAGGAGTGTGGGAGGTGTGGGAGGTGTGGGAGGATGGGGAAGAAATCTGGCTCCCCACACTCCCCACGTTTTTAACCCATTTTACGACAACTAGCTGTTAAGCAATCACCAGGATATCACTGGATGTCACGACTGGAGCAGAGGTTAGGCTAGCAATCTGCTGTTGTGCAGTAGCACCATTACCATCAACATCAAAGAACAATCCACCCGTCAAATTGTTATAGATAAACCGTTGAGTGGCGGTTGTTGCAGAAGCACCCACAAAGAACTTAAGACCTGAAAGAGTACCTAAAGTTAGACCAGCACCAAAACCAGAGGCAGAAACTGCGATCGTATCAGGGGCAGAGGCAAAATCAGTGATAATATCTAAACCCTCCGCAGGATTTGAGAAGGTGAAGCGATCGCTACCAGCACCACCGGTTAAGATATCAATGCCACTACCACCGATGAGAGTATCGTTACCAGCATCACCCGCTAAGAAATCATTGCCAGCACCGCCACTGAGAATGTTGTTGCCAGCATTGCCAGTAATGATGTCGTTTTGAGCTGTACCTGTCACGTTCTCAAAGTTATTGACAGTGAAGTTGAGCGTTCCCAGAAAAGGAACATTATTCACAATCAAACTGTTGATAGCCAGATTTGCCGTAATGCTGGTACTACCCGTTGCAGTGGAGTTATTGATCGTATCGCCCAGCAGGGTAGAAGCTGTAATAGTTTCAATGCCGTTCAACTGGTCAGAACCAAATCCACCTGCTTTAGTAACAGTACCCGTAGGGCCGAGAACTATGGTTTGTCCTAGCGCACTGTAGTCTGCTGTGTCAGTTCCTGCATCACCGTTGATGATATCATTGCCCCGGCTACCACCGAACACATCATTGCCAGCACCACCAATGAGAGTGTTATTAGCATTGTTACCAGTAATACTGTCATTTTGAGCCGTACCTCTGACATTCTCAAAACCGCTGACTGTGAAGTTGAGCGTTCCTAGACCAGGAACATTATTCACAATCAGAGAATTAGTTGATAAATTAACGGTTACTGAGGTTGGACTGGTTGCATCAGATGCGTCAATCCAGTCGTTGAGTGATGAAGTTGCAAAAATTCTCTCGACTTGAACCAGTTGGTCTGTACCAAACCCAATTCCTTTTGTCACGGTTCCAGTAGACTTCAAGGTAATTGCCTGACTTAAAGCACTGTAGTCAGCGGTGTCAATCCCACTGTCACCACTCAGCACGCTGCTACCACTAGGATCTAATACGTAAAAGTAATCATTACCAATACCACCTATGAGGACATCACTGCCTGCATCATTAAACAGAATGTCATCTCCGCTTTCGCCAAACAGAATATCGTTACCAATTCCACCGAAGAGGATATCATTGCCATGACCTCCAAAAAGGTAGTCATTTCCGCCTTGTCCTAGTAGCAGGTCATTACCATCCAGACCAAAAATGTAATCATGGGTGGCTTTTCCGACCAAAAAGTCATTACCAGCAGTCCCAACAATAATGTGAACCAGCTTGAGACGGATATCACTTGATGGCGTTAGCTGATTAGCAGCTGTCAAAAATGCCTTGAAAGCCGCCGGGTCATTTGCTACCTCAGGAGCTAACTTGACAACAAACTCAGTAGCTGCATCGCTAGTGGTTGTAATAATTTCAGGAGTTGGGTAAGCCAACCTGCTTTCTTCAACAAAAGCTGGATCACTTAATAATTTGGCTAAATCAACAGCAGTTACCTTGCCCGAAAGTAATTGCTCATTCAATGTATCAAGGTTCAATATAGGTGAGGGAGCAACATCCCCAGTACTATCTACAGCGGCCTGATTTTGATCTGCCACCAATTGAAGAGATGTAGCCATGTAGTTTAATTTTCCTTGCGTTAAATATGTGCCTGGATTTGACTTCTGACACAATGCTTTATACAAATATAAATAAATCATTAAATTGTTTAAAATACATGTTTGCTGGAACACATTTAATATTGAAATTTTTGTGAAAAGATGTAAATTGAAGCATCAGCCCAGATATCAAATGACCTTGCAGCCTTACGTCTGCCTCATTAAAGCGAATCTAAAACTAATCCATTATTTTCATAAATTCATCAGCTAAGAAAACTTAGTTTCTTCTCAGGATGATGTAGTATCAGAAATTACGTCGTGTTTTAAGATTTTTCGCCAAAAACCTGATAGGCGATCGCTTCAGTTAGCTCCACCTACGCAACTAAACTTGATATAATTAGTACAAACTTGAATATTTAATCATACGAATATTGGTTTGGTTAGCAATACGCCTTCGATATCTGCAAATTATTCCGCTTATCCCACACGGCGCGGCAAGCATAAAATATTTATTGGTATGGCTCCTGGAGTAGGGAAAACCTACCGGATGCTAGAAGAGGGACATGCACTTAAACAAGAAGGAATTGATGTCATTGTTGGGCTTTTGGAAACTCACGGACGCAAGGATACGGAGGAGAAGGCAGAGGGACTGGAGATTTTACCCCGTAAGCAATATCCTCGCGGTGAGTTGACGTTAACGGATATGGATACAGATGCTATTTTAAAGCGATCGCCCCAATTAGCCTTAATCGATGAACTTGCCCATACCAACGTTCCTGGTTCCCCACGCGAAAAACGCTACGAAGATGTAGAAGTCGTTTTGGCAGCAGGTATTGATGTCTACTCCACAATGAATGTGCAACATTTGGAAAGTCTCAATGACTTAGTAGCTAGAATTACTGGTGTAGTCGTCCGTGAGCGAGTTCCTGACAGAATTCTGGATGAAGCTGATGAAATAGTGGTAGTGGATGTCACGCCGGAAACATTGCAAGAACGGTTATTAGAAGGCAAGATTTACGCACCCCAAAAAATCCAACAATCCCTTGATAATTTTTTCCAACGCCGTAACCTGATTGCTTTGCGGGAGTTAGCTTTACGCGAAGTCGCAGACAACGTAGAAGAAAATGCGATCGCTACTACCCCCAATGGACAATCCTGTAATATTCACGAGCGGGTTTTGGTGTGTGTATCCACTTATCCCAACTCAGTACAGTTGTTACGCCGGGGTGCGAGGCTGGCTAACTATATGAACGCGCCCCTTTATACCTTATTTGTTGCCGATCCAGAGCGCTTCCTCACTAAAGAGGAAAGCCTACACATCCACACTTGTGAGAAACTCTGTAACGAATTTGAAGGTACTTTTCTTCGTGTTACCAATAGTAACGTAGCTAATGCGATCGCAGAAGTCGCCGAGAAATATCGGATTACCCAAATTGTAATTGGAGAGAGTCAGCGATCGCGCTGGCAAATGCTCCTCAAAGGGTCTTTGACGCAAAAATTGGTGCGCTTGCTCAAAAATATCGATTTGCATATCATTGCCAGCGAAAAAATGGTTTCATCCAAATAAGAGATCAAATTTCCCCTTTAGGCTCCCCTTTTGGTAAATCTTGGTAACAAATGGAGTCAATCAGAACTTCCTCTCCTACCTCAAAAGCATTAACGTAGTGGAAAACGAAACCCGACTGAGCTTCCAGAAAGGTTGCAACAGGGAGGCAGCGCACTGACTCAACTTTGGATTTATTACACTATTTCCGACTCTAGGTTCTCTCAGTACCAACTCAGACATCAAATCAGGTAAGAAGCTTGTTCCCCATCTTTGGATGTCTCAGCTTGCTCTTCAGCAGCAGGTAGCCAGTTGATAAATGGTAGAGGCAACAGCGTACTAAGGTTAGTAATTATCACCAATAGCCAAAGTGACTCAAAGTTAGTTGCAGTGATCCCTAGCCAATAGGTGAGTAATGCCCCCAATGCTTGGGAAACTGTTCCTGCTGAATTAAATACCGACATCAACAAGGCAAATAACGTTGCTTCCACACCAGAGGGACAAAGCCTTGCTGCTAGAACCATGACTTGCATAAAGGCAATTTTCCCCATCACAGTGAGAATAAGACTATCGCCCAAACTAAACCAGTGGTCATCTATACCCAACAGCCGATTTGTGTGAGTCACTAACAACAGCATCGTCATCCCTAACATTGAAGAAAGGACGGTACTCCAAGCAAAAATCACGCGAAAAGGAATGCTTTTGAGGAAACGTTGAAAAATCCAAACTCCTGCTAAAGAAGCGAAACTTGTCACCAAGTTTACCCGCCCCAAAAATTCTGGTTCAAAGTGTAATTCGTTGGTAGAGAAGTAGAAAAAGGCTGATTCAGCATTTGGGGTAGCTTGCCAGATGAAGACAAAAGCCGTTGGTAGCCAAATTGTTTTTTGGGTAATAGCTTGGCGTAGCTGCTTCAGTTGATATTTGATTGGTAAAGGGTTAGTTTGATTACTCTCATTGGTATCTTTACTAACGGGAGATTCCGCAATTAACCAAGCTGCCCCTGAGACAATGAGAGGAAATAAGGCGGTAATTCCAAAGACAGTACGGGTAGTAAAGTATTGAAGCAGCAGACCGCTGAAGTATGCTGTTATTAAACCTCCGATCGCAGAAGCACCCCAGCATAAAGATTGTAGTGAACCGGCTTTTGCTTGGGATTCACCTCTGGCACGTTCCACAACTAGCGAGTCAACTATCACGTCACTCATGGCGACACTAAGAGAACCAAGAGCGATCGCTAACGTAGCTGCCCAGCTAGTATGAACTATTGTGGCCAAACTAATCCAGGAAGCAGTTCCTAGTACCCCGGATAAAATCAAGTAAGGACGACGACGATAACCAAATATAGGTAAGCCATCAGAGATAAAACCAAACACCGGCTTAATCATCCAAGGTAGGAAAACAATTCCCAATAGCGCCGACACCTGGACTGGACTCAGCAACAGTTCATCTTTGAGGAAAAAGCTCACGGCTAAACGCGATAGCCCTAAAATTCCTTGAACAAAGTAAACAGTGAGAATTGCAATTAACTCCGCATTGGGTTCATTACCCAAGAAGATTTTTTGTGTGAATGAGTCTTTGACCTTGGACAAGCCAGATGATTGAAGCACCATTCGATAAATATTTTTTAAGTTTTATCTACTTTTCTATCATACCGATTCTTAAAACCTAGGCTTTAGGATCAGTTCAATGTCAAGTTAAGTTTTTAGGCTGGGTAATGCCAATCAATATCTCTAAGCAGAAGGTAATCTAGGCATTATCTTAAGTGTTATAGAGTCGTTGCCCATAAAATAAACAGCAAAACAATTAGGGTGAGTTTACCTAAGTAAGCTCACCCTAACTTGTGTTTAATGTTGAGTTTTTGCTGGAACTTCTGAAATCTTGCCTATGGCACGCTACGCGAAGTGGAGCCTGGGAGTAAGGCATAGAGAAAATCAGGCAAATCTTACTGAGCTAGAATTGGTGTCTTTAATAAAATTGCTTTAAAGCAGTGCTATTAAAGTGGCGTAGGCATCGCTTGAGAGTGATATTCTCTTAATTATCATCAGAAGTGCAAAAGATAATTAATGTGAGCTAAAAATTGCGTTGTTTGCAAGCCACTAGACTTAAGACAATTGCAAAACTGACTTTTTCTTGGCTTGACGGGTCATAACTGAAGCAGCACCCACAAAACCAATTGCAAAAATTCCTAACATAGAAGAAGACTCAGGAACTGCTCTAATGACATTACCAGTGATACTCTTGTAGCCAGTGGCGACTGTGTGATTATCTGATTCAAAACCAGTTCCGCCAACATTGGTGAATTTAACCTGATCAAAAGTTCCGGCAACATCATAGAAGTTGATGAACGCATAGGGTTCTCCAGTATTTTGAGTTGGTGAATTAGGATTACCGTAGTAGCTGGTTTTATTTGGTAGCTTTGCGATATAACTAACCACATCAGCAGTAGTAATTCTTTCTACAAGACTACCTTTTGAATAAAATTCAAGTACGTTATTAGCGTCTCCCGCAGACCACCAAAGTCCAAAGTAACTTTGTGGATTGTTTGTCAAATCTAAGGTAGAAACCGTTTGCTTATTACCCGATCTGCTCGTATCTACATCAAAATATTTGCCTGTTCCACCAGCACCACCATATTGGTCTTTATCCACGATTAGAGTATTTGTATAGTTACCAACACCAGTCCATTGCAAGCCTGCTGCACTGTAACCTGTTGTTGAACCATCAAAATTTTGTACATTATAACTAAGAAGATTTGAGTAGTTTGCAGTTTGTTTGCCTGCATCTTCTATTGATATGGAAAAAGACGCAGCCGTTGCAGGACGGGTAATAGTAGCTAAAGACAAAACTACACTAGAAGCGATCGCAGACTTAATTAAAAGATTTTTCATTTGACAATCCTTTTTTGTTTTTTAATCTCTTGTGTTCATAGCCTCATTGTGCGATGTACTTCTAGATTCAAACATCAGAGGGATTACTATTTTTTTGATTTGACTATATCCAGATAAAAATGCAGGTTGTTAGACTTTATTTAGAGGATAATTACTGATATTATGTTCTGTGATATCTATAGCTTTATGTAAAAAATGCGAAGTTATCAGTGCTAAATTGTAAACAAGCTTCATTTATAAAAAGTGCTGTCTTGTGATTTGCAGGCAGTTTATATTTTAGGCTTATAGGTCAAGAAGGCATGAGGCATTGTGCGATGTCAAACCATTTAAAATCAGTGCTTATTCCTTGGCTGAATAGTTTTTCAACTTCAAGAACAAGATTATCTTGGTTCTTCTCTCAGGTAATTACATAACCTGCATTTTGCTGTGTAATTAACTTCACAATCTCTTGATGGCAACCGATCCATCAATTTTCACAATATATCCAGATAAGTCTCATACATTTCATAACCCTGGAATTGCTGTAATTTCAAAATTATTCTTTTGACTTCAAGGGAATACGACGTTATTCTGTCGTCTGCCTCTCACCCTTTCCCTCATAATTCGTCTTTCTCCAGTAAACTACGCCACCTGAGTTTTTTTGACATGGGTAGTAGCATGAATTAAACTACCTCTTGCAATCAACAAAAGAATCTTGAACAATGCATCCGACTGAAGAAGTTGCTGTTCCTACTCGCGTTATCGGTTTAATTAGTGGCACATCTGTCGATGGCATAGATGCTGTGTTAGTAGAGATTTCCGGTACAGAATTGGATCTTAAAGTTGAGTTACTAGCCGGTAAAACATATCCTTATCCAGCCGAACTCAGAGAAAGAATCTTGGCAGTTGGTGCAGGTGTTGCCATCTCAATGGCAGAATTAGCAGAAATAGATGATGCGATCGCCCAAGTCTTTGCCCAAGCCGCCCAAAATATTCAAATTGGTCATCAGGTAGCTACTCTCATTGGCTCTCACGGTCAGACGGTTTATCATCGACCACCCAAAGAAGGAGCAGGGGCAGTAGGGGAGCAGAGGAGCAGGGGGAGAGAAATGCTCACTTCTAATTCAGCACTTAGCACTCCTTTGGGTTATAGTCTCCAACTAGGGCGGGGTGAATTAATTGCCTATCTTACGGGCATTACAACCGTGAGCAACTTCCGCGTTGCTGATATCGCTATTGGTGGTCATGGTGCGCCTCTTGTGCCCAGAGTAGATGCCTATTTGCTCAGTCATCCGAAAGAAGGGCGTTGTATTCAAAACATTGGTGGCATTGGTAATGTAGCTTATATTCCGCCTCGGCATGGTGACTGGCTCTCAAAAATTCGCGCTTGGGATACTGGTCCAGGAAATAGTCTGTTGGATCTGGCAGTGGAGCATTTAAGCGCTGGTGCTAAAACTTACGATGAAAATGGCAATTGGGCAGCAAGTGGTACTCCTTGCCATCCTTTGGTAGAACAATGGCTCAACCAAGATTACTTTCATTTACCACCGCCCAAATCTACTGGTCGAGAGTTATTTGGTATGACTTATCTATATCAGTGTTTAAAGGATGCCCAAGAATACCAACTCAATCCTGCTGATATACTGGCAACTCTGACGGAACTGACAGCTGCTTCGATTGTTCATAGTTACCGCACTTTTTTGCCAGAAATGCCACAACGAGTACTATTATGTGGTGGTGGTAGCCGCAATCTCTATTTGAAACGTCGATTAGAGTTATTATTGGCATCAATCCCAGTATTGGCTACAGATGAAGTTGGATTAAATGCAGATTTTAAAGAAGCGATCGCTTTTGCAGTTTTAGCCTACTGGCGGCATTTGGGCATTCCTGGCAATCTACCTACTGCTACTGGGGCACCTCAAGAAGTCCTTTTGGGAGAAATTCACCAAAGTCAGTTCTGAGTTTTGAAACAGGAACAATAAAAAATTTCTTCATTCTTCACTCAGGACGGAATAAACACCCCGCTATCGCTAACAGCACTGTTATAACTGTAATCTTGGCGGTACTCGATCAAGACAGGGAATATATAAGGTGGCTCATACTTTTTTATTGGAACCAGGACGCTGGGCAATGCAAGGAAATTGGCTAGAACGAAATGGTATGCCAATTAGCGTCAAGGGTATGACCTTGGTAGCTTGGAATCGAGATAACTGGTTCACTATGGCTACAAAGCTAATATTTCCTGGTAGCGATCGCTCAGAAATCTCTCTACAATACAAAGGACGACTGCATGAGGGAGAGCGTCAGTATACCTTTTTACTACAACATAATATTTTGGGGCAAGTTGAAGGTGAAGGCTGGATTGGTCTAGATACTATTGTGCAGCGTTACTGGGTACTAGGCGATCGTCAGCGTCGTAGTGGCTTTGAAACCCTACATCGGATTTCCGAAGATAAATATTACCTAAGTAGTGGTATCTTGGCTGGTCATTTTTTAACTAACACAATGGAAGTTAGCCTAGAGCGTCAATCAACCTAAGAGCAATGACCTCACTGCTGTAAGTCTAACCTGTAAACTGAAGCCATATTGTCTAAATAACTCTAGCAACGTAATGGTTTAGCAAAGTTCAAGTTTATTTTCACCAATTTACTCAAGGCAACACATAATATCAACAAAATTAATTTATTCTCAATAAAGTTTAAAAAATATCATTAAGACTTGTTTATTGATAAAAAATAAGCGATAGCGATAGTGAGTATTCGTCCTGCTGCAAAGCAAACAAGCTAGGCACAGCGTCTCGTAGAGAGTGTCATAGCCCGTTCTAGACATCGCTTTGATCTTGCAAACTAAACCAAACGAAAAATAAGCATTTTTTCGTTGGTTCTTAATCTTGGTTGCGAGCAAGAGTAATTTTAAATGCGTTTGCCCTGCCGACTACTTAGTTGTATAGTAAAAAAGAAGTTATCAAACTTATATTCATAATCTTAAGATTTTTAACTAACTGTGTAATCAGGAGTTCAGTTTTATGAATCCTAAAGTATCCGTCATTATTCCTGCTTATAATACTGAAGCTTATATTGGGAAGGCGATACAGTCAGCCTTAGAGCAAACGCTCAGTGATATTGAAGTAATTATAGTCGATGATGGTTCAAGTGATAAAACTGTTGAAGTCGCTAAAAGTTTTATTGATCAACGCCTTAAAGTAATAGTTAATCAACAAAACCTTGGAGTTTCAGCTGCGCGTAATCGTGCCATTAAAGCAGCCGAAGGAGAATGGGTTGCTGTTCTTGATTCAGATGACTGGTATGCTCCTGAAAGATTAGAAAAACTTCTGTTGCTGGCAGAGAAAACAAATGCAGACATAATTGCTGACGATCTCTATTTAATCCACGATGGCGCAACATCTCCTTGGAGTACATTTATTCAAGAAAATGGGAAATATATAGATGAAGCTCTCCAAATCGATCTCATTTCTTTTGTAAAAAGTGCTGTCTATGGAGAACCAGCGTTGGCTTTGGGTTTAAGCAAGCCTATATTCAAACGGGAATTTTTGGTTAAGCACGGCATTCTGTACGATGAAAGTCTGAGCATGGCTGAAGATTTTTGGCTTGATGTGGAATGCCTAATCAATGGTGCCCGCTTTTTTATTGTCCCAGAACCCTATTATTTCTACCGCTCACGCCCTATTTCTCTTGTACGTCAAAGTATATTATCACGTCTAAATCAATGCAGCACAGCTACTAATTCTTTCATGCAACAAGAAAGGGTGAAAAACAATGCAGCTTTAATGCTTGCTCTATCTTATAATCTTGCATCCTATAAAAAACATCTAGCTTACTATCAAGTTGTAGTGCCTATAAAGCAAAGAAAATGGTTAACAGCATTAAGAGAAATCATAAAAAATCCGCACTTTTTTTATGTTTTTATTTCCCGGTTGAACAATATTATTAAACGTCGAATACAATACTATGTAATGGGTAATAAATCAGTTTTTGATATGTCCTATAACCTACAGAAAAAACGAAAAATAGTGAATTGATATTATTACAATTTTATGTATGAATAATACATTTTCACCTAGTTATAATTAAGTCTGAAGGTTAAAAACCTGGTCAAGCAATAAGTATCTATTGTTATCGCTACTGAAAAAAATAAAAGCAGAAGATATTTTTGCTAGAAGTAGAATGAAAGTATTAATCAAGTAAAACTTTACTTGTGAGTCATGGACCACTAAAATCACAGTTACAAATTCTAGCAAACTAGAGAACTTTTTATGTATGAGACACAAGGGCTTGGAGCTGATAAAAGCTAGCCAGGAAGCCCTTATCTCTTTTCCTGATGCTTTATTGATATTCAAAACCCTGACTCATCACTCAGTTATCATAACTCTGTAGTGAGTGTGGTAGTTCCCAATTAAGATTTTTGGCAGATGCTAGAGTTATCTATTGACTCAAAATTGGGCAAACTAAAACTACAACATAATTAAAGTGCAAAATGATATGAAGCTTCATTATCTACTCTTTCTGCTTGTTTGCTCTGGTATATTGCACCAGTTGTAATTACCATCTCTGTTGCAAACTACCACAGAATGGCTGCAATCTTCTAAAAGAGGGCTAGAAAAAGCTAGTATAACACTGCGTAAATGTACTTACTATCTTAATTAAACAAGACTTGAGGCAAAATCCTCTTCTTAAAGATAGGCAAATTTCCATCCAAGTGTACTAGCACAGAACTGTGTAGATAGAGCAACGATTGGAAATCATCCAACAGCCTATCCTATAAGCTTTTTGTTTTTTGACTTCTATTTCTGCCTTATTGTACGAATCTAGAAAGTCATTTCTGGGCGCAATAATTCAGATATCAGTTTGAATGCACTTTTTCTCCTAAACATTTACAACCTGCTTTTGGATTCAAATTCTCTATGTCAGACCCCAACATTGGTCGCTTACTCAGCAAACGCTACCAACTCCAGGAGTTAATCGGTACTGGAGCAATGGGTCGAGTTTATCGTGCTAAAGATACTTTGCTGGGAGGTGTACCTGTCGCCGTTAAGTTTCTCGCTCTATCAATTCAAAATGAAAAGATGCGATTGCAAGACCGCTTTGAGCGAGAAGCAAAAACCTGTGCTTTACTAGGGCAAAAAAGTATCCATATTGTCCGAGTTATGGACTATGGCGTAGATGAGAATAATACCCCATTCTACGTTATGGAATATTTACAAGGACAAAGCCTAAACAATATTATTCGTAAGCAACGACTGCCTTTACCAAGATTTTTGAGTATGGCGCGTCAACTAAGTCTGGGGTTACAGTGCGCTCATGATGGCATCCCAGTTGAGGGCACAATTTGCCCAATTATCCATCGGGATGTCAAGCCAAGCAATATGCTAGTGATTCAAGATCCTAGTTTCGGAGAATTGGTCAAGGTTCTAGATTTTGGTATTGCTAAGTTATTACAGTCGGATGGCGACCATACAAAATTCTATTTGGGGACATTAGCTTATTCTTCTCCCGAACAGATGGAGGGTAAGGAATTAGACAACCGTGCTGATATTTATAGTTTGGGTGTAATGATGTTTGAGATGCTGACAGGCAAAATGCCATTGGTGGCACAAACTCATTCTTTTGGAGCATGGTATAAAACACATCACTATCAAAAACCACGTTCTTTTGCTGAGGTTGCACCTGGGTTAGAACTACCAAAAGAAATCGAAAATTTAGTGATGAGTTGTCTAGCGAAGGTAGCACGCGATCGCCCTCAAAGTATCACCGAAATCTTAAGAGTTTTAGCATCTCTAGAAAAACCTGAGCATACACACAAAGTTAAGCAAGATAGCTATGCCCTAATTCCTATTACTACGGCTAGTCCTGAGCTTGAACAGAAGACTAAAGCCGATTTGCGGGCATCCTTGTCTAACGATGAAATCGCTCGTGCTATTTCCTGGCCCCAAAATAAACCAATTGCCGATATTGTGTTTCCTCAGTCCATTCAAAGCAATGGAGAGGTTTTACCAGCGCTATGGGTGATGCTACCGCAAGAAGAAATTCAGAAGCGCTTACTCTGTACCCGCTATAACCAATTTCTTTTCATCTCTATTCCCCATCCCATGTTGCTATGGATTACTGTCATTTACAACCGCAAGCATGGTGCCAAATGGTTACCTTACTACCTTGATCTTAAAACCAGTCTTGGTCAAGAAATTACCCGGTTATTACAACACACAGGTTACTACCGACTGTTGTTCTTTGCCCGAGAAACACCAAATCGGTGTACACACATCTTACCTTCCAGCGTCGCTTCTGCCCAGCGTCAACGACTGCAAGAGTGGGTTGCAATGAGCAACACATTGATGTCTTCTGCCGACCCACAAATGAGTAAAAGCTTGCTCAAAAGCGAGTACGAAAAAATTAAGCCTCAAATTCTGGCAAAACTGGAAAGCATTGATACAGATTCTCCATACGATCTTTCCAGCTAGGAATAATTTCTTAGTATTATATGTAATATATGTAGGCAAGAGCTGCTAAATCAAAGAATGTAAACTTTTATAAACAAATTATATATAAAGATGTAAGTTCTAGTTATATGTATAAAGAGTGAAAACACGAGCTGCAAAATCAGGGATGTCTAAGTTATCTCTGAATATTCTTGTGTACACATTTCAGATTTCAGAGAGTTGTAAGTTTACGCAGGTGTAATTCTCTGACTAGACAAAAGAGACAGTAAAAGAGTTTTGCTCAAGTGAACGGTAAGTTTAGCTTGCAAAGCTAAAGTTATGTTTAGACTCCAGCAGATGTGCAGCCAAAAGTTTTACTAGTTGTTAGTTGATTTATTGAATTGAATTCTTCCGCCGCTCTTTTAGAATTGTTTATCGAAGTTGACGCCCCGACATCCCCAGCTCTTTTCCTCCTTGGAACCAAGCAAGAGAAGGAGGTCGTCCACTGCGACAGTAGAACGACTCTATGCCATAGTGGAACCGGAATCTAAGCCCCACTGTTGCTTAAGAAGCTCCTGATAAGTTGCTTCGCGCACTACCATTTGCTCATAGAGCTTTACTAGAAAGTCTTTAGCTTGATCGTGGCTCATATTCTGTACTTGAGTGGCAAATGAGCATATGCTGAATTGCTGTTCCAAGGATAGTTTCATTGGTTGGTTCATATTTATTTAACTCCGAAAAAAACACGTAAAGGTGATATCGCTTGTAGAAGTCCAAATGGGATAATAATTGGACTTGTATGCGTCCAACATTTGTTCCTTCGTATTAAGAAAGATAACAATTGTTTGACACATTGCCCACATCCTAAAGTGTGGATTTTTTTTGATATGATATCTTGCACCTAATCCTGCTGATATACTACCCAAGTCAGCCGAGCCGTATTCCGGAAAATAAGCTCTGTTTGAACGAAGTGTAGATATAACTATCTCTCAACCATTTCTGCTTTGCACTGATCTCTTTTGAGGAGATAAGTAGATTTTGTCCTGAGTTTTATACGTTTTCCTGTTTGAGAAAAACATTAAGACACTCTGGCTCCACAAATAAATATGGAGGAAGCTTGGGAAGCTAGGACTTTCAGGAGGTTGAGAAATGAATGGTAATAAGCGTGAATTATAGTCGCTCTACCTTATTATGTGCAAGATGTCAATTTATCAATTTTATGCAAATTCAGCCTCATTAGGTGACTTTGGAGGCTAAAAATATTTGTATCAAATTGTAAAAACTAAAAATGCTCACACTGAACAAATTGCTGAGTATATCTACTAGATTTGTCATTTGTCATTTGTTAGTTGTCCTTTGTTTAAGGTTACTAAGCATCGACTAATGACTATTTATTCTAGTGAGACGATGACAACTGTGATGTTATCGTGCCCTCCATGCTCCTTAGCAGCTTCAATTAGAGAGATAGCGGCCTTATCAAGCCAAGGAGCATCTAAGAGACAGCTAGCAATCTTCTGTTCCACAAGTTCTTCTGTAAGACCATCACTACATAAAAGCAAGCGATCGCCAGCTTTGACATCAAGTGGTTGGACATCAATCTGATGCAAGTCTTCACGCCCCAAACAGCGCGATAATACATGACGAAAAGGATGCGATCGCGCTTCATCTAAGGTTATGTCACCGATTTTGATTGCTCGTGCAACCCAAGTGTGGTCTTCTGTTACCTGCTCTAAATGTGACTCTCGGAAGCGATACAGCCGCGAATCGCCAACATGAGCGCACCAGGGTGACTCTGGGGCGCGAAAAATTACTGCTACAACTGTTGTGCCCATATCGGCACGTTCGGGATGATTTTGCTGATCTTGCAAAATCGCTTCATTAGCACCCCACAAAGCTTGCTCTAGCAATTCTTGAGAAGATTTAGAAGATTCCCAATTTGCCAGCAAATACGCCTGAATTTCTGCCGTCGCTATACGACTTGCTTCTTCACCTCCAGCATGACCACCCATTCCATCGGCAACAACAAAAAACCGCCCTTCTGGGTCGACATAGTAAGCATCCTGATTATTAGAACGAATAAGTCCCGGATCGCTAAAACCCGTGAAATTAAGTTTCATAATTTTTTTTGCAACAATTAATACATACGATCGTAACGGTCAAGGCGCAAAAGTAGTCTGATCAGAATCACTGAAATCCCTAGTGCTATTAAACCAGGCAGCAGTGCCCACCAGACATGATTGCTAACCACTAAGATCGTAGCTGAAAGTGTGAAACCACTGATTAACAGAGCATAGCTCATTGAGAGCTGAATACTGCTCTGCCTCCGCAATAGCCGTTCAGTTTCTATAGACCGAACGCGGAGGCGCATATCTCCGCGTTCTAGCTTCTCTAGCGTATCCTCTAATCTACGTGGTAGCCCAAAGGCAGTACTACTTACCTGAGCTGCTTGACGACTTAATTCATTAATAAAGGTATTCCCCTCAGAACCATTCATATCGGTCATAAGCTGCATTGCATAAGGTTTGGCAACTTCCATAAAGTTAAACTCTGGATCTAAACCTTTGCCTACTCCTTCTAGGGTAGAAAAGGCTCGCATCACAAAAGTGAAGGTTGCTGGAAATCTAAATGGCTGATTATAAGCTATTTCATAAAGGTCGTCACTGATTGCCGCCACCGACTGATTTTCAAAGGGCTTATCCATGAAATGATCCAGCATATACTGGACGGAACGCCGCACCGGGCCCATGTCATCAGTTGGGGCGATCGCGCCTAAATCGATCAGAGACTGCACAACGCGATCGCCATCTTTTTGAGCGATGCCAAACAGTGTTTGCATCAGTCCCTCGCGCACGTTGGATTTAATCCGCCCCATCATGCCGAAATCGTAGAATATTAAAGCCCCACTTGCACTAATCGCAATATTGCCTGGGTGAGGATCGGCGTGGAAAAAACCACTATTGAGTAACTGTAGTAAGTAAGCTTGAGCGCCTTGACGAGCGATCGCCTTTCGATCTAAACCGGCTGCTTCTAAAGCTTCGTATTGGCTAATTTTAATTCCAGGGAGATATTCTAAAGTCAGCACTCTAGAACTGGCATAACGCCAAAATACTCTTGGGACATTCACCCAATCGTAGCCACGAAAATTGCGGCGAAAAGTATCGGCGTTACGACCTTCGTTAAGATAATCAATCTCTTCCCAAAGAATGCGACAACATTCTTCATAAATACCTAACCAATCTCTTCCCCGTCCCCATTTGGGATGGTTTTGAAAGTAGCGGGTAATTCCCTTGAGAATTTGTAAATCTATTTCAAATAACTTCTTTAATCCAGGACGTTGCACTTTGACGACAACCGATTCCCCAGTATGAAGCACAGCTTTGTGTACTTGCCCCAAACTAGCAGCAGCTAAAGGAATTGGTTCAAAATTATGGAAGAGTTCAGGAATTTTTTTGCCTAATTCTTTCTCAATGGTCGCTTCTACTTGCTCATAGCTAAATGCCGGTACTTTGTCTTGTAATTTGGCTAGTTCTTCTACATATTCACCAGGGAAGATATCAGCACGAGTGGAAAACAGTTGCCCAACTTTGATGAAGGTTGGGCCTAAATCCAGCAGGGTATTGCGAATCCAGACCGCTTGGGTTTTGCGTCTTGCAGCTTGCTTTACATCACTCACGCCACCCGGATAACTCCAAGATTTGTTGTATAGCCAAAGTTTGAACAATAAGGTCAAGACAAAAGACCAAATGTCCACAAAACGCCGTCTGCTAGAGTATTTTTCCCGATTCCAACGGTATGCCTTATCTGAATAACCTTGTTCCATATCCTTTGTGTACCGTTGGTTTGCAACCGAATCACTTGAAAGAGAAGACACTCTGATTCCTAAACTGTTTTTGCTTTAGTGTCATTTGTCATTTGTCATTTGTGAATAATTTTCGACCAATGACCAATGACCAATGACTAAATTTACGCAGAAGTTCTGCGATAATGTTGCAATTCTGTGCGTAACAGGGCAATTTCTGCTCGTAATTCATCAATATCTGCTTGCAAGTCACCTGAGTCAGAATTGGTTTGTCTACTACCTGTAGTAGCTTGACCAGAATTAGCTGCTTCTGCTGACCGATTTGCCCGCTCTAGGACTTCTTCTGTAAACTGGCGTAACTGCTCTCTAGCTTCTGCATCAAATTTGCCTAGATCACTCAAAGCATCGGTCAAGGCGACCTCTAAACGCTCATTAACTACTTCGGCTACTGCTCTGCCTACGAAAAAGGCTTGTACTAGTGGGTTACTCATAAATTTTTGTTACGTTGATCCGCAAGAGAATTATAACTTGCCTGTATGCTTTACGGCTTCTGCTGGGGAGTTAGAGATTTAAAGTTAGCAAAATGCCAATTCTAATCATTTGCGGAGTTTACAGACATACAAGCGACAGCTACATCGGTCTGGACTAACATATATCATGACATTTCAGTAACTCTTGATAATATTGCTCTGCTGTATTGGGTAAATAGGTTGTAATTTGCAAGGCTTGCTCTCTCAAGTTGAAACTTTGAGTAATGTTAATCTGACCGAGAAAATCTAAATCATGGGAAATAACCCAAATAGCTCCTTGATAGTCATTGATACCTACTACCATTTGTTCAACGGTTTCAATATCTAAGTTATTAGTTGGCTCATCGAGAATCAGCAGATCGATTTCTGAGATACTGATCATAGCGATCGCTAATCTTGCCAATTCACCGCCACTCAGCACAGAGGCGCTTTTGTGAACGTCATCATATTTAAAGAGAAAGTGTCCCAACTGTTGACGCAAAAGCTGATAGCTAAGATTAGCATTGGCAGCTTGCATATTTTCCAGAATTGTGTATTGACGATTTACCAATTCGTATGTTTGATCGAGATATACAGCTTTCATCGCTGGTGCGAGCAAAACCTCACCTGAGTCCAAAACTACTGTTTGGTTTTCCATTCCTAAAATAGCCTTTACCAGACTCGATTTACCAGAACCGTTTGCGCCGATAATGGCTATGCGATCGCCAGATGATATATGCAATTGAATATTTTGAATCAATAGACGTTCTGATACCCTAAGATTTGCACCCTGGATATTAATGAGATTTCGGCGCTTTTGATTTTTTTCCTCTAGCTGAATACTTGTAACTTTTGTAGTTTTGACTTTTGTCTCTGCAACCTTTTGATTAGCCTTGGCTACTGCTGCTTCATGTTTCTTTTTTGCAGTTCCAGTAGACACCTCAGCTTTGGTTTTAATTAGTCCTGCTGCCATTCTATCAATACTACCATTTAGAAACTTGGCACGACCCTTATGCTTAGATTGGGCTGCGCGTTGCTGTTCTTGCATCGCTGTAGCTTGGGTACGTTTTAGTTCCTTTCTGGCGATTTCGTGCGATCGCAATGTTGCCTCTAGCTCGATTTCTTTCTGTTCTCGATACTGAGAAAAATTTCCTCCATATACTTTCAACTCAACAGGTGTAAGTTCCCAAGTTACAGATGTTACTTGGTCTAGGAAAAAAGGTTTATGTGAGACAATTACAAACGCGCCAGTGAAATTTTGTAGAAATTGTCTTAAGCTTTCTAAGGCTTGCAAATCTATATGGTTAGTTGGCTCATCTAGCAACATCAAATTGGGCTGTTGAGATAATCCGATTGCCAGAAACAGTTTTGTTATTTCTCCACCACTCAAGTTAGTAATTGGTAGATAAAGATTAATATTTGTATCGAATTGTGTTTGCAAAATCTCCTCAATCTTCCACCATTCATCAGAGACGGAAATTAAAAAGTCAAGTACTGTCTCTGCTGTAACTTTTTGTTTAATAGTGCTTATTTGTGGCAAATAGTAGACAACACCATTACGCCAAATAGAACCTGCGTTGGGGGTAATTTGACCTGCAATTATCTTTAATAGGGTTGATTTTCCTACACCGTTGCGACCGACTAAAGCAACGCGATCGCCCGCCTCAATACTCACCTGGATTTTTTGAAACAAAGTTCTATCTAAGCTGAGTTCGTAGGCTAAATTCTCAGCTAATAATATTGATTCTTTCTGCATTATTCTCAAACCTCAATTCGCAAACTTCCGCCCGTATGTTCATAGTAATTACGGGTAAATTAGACAAAAAAAGTTAGCCGCAGACACTTGCCAAGCGGTTAAATGTAAATATGAATGATGACAATATTGTTAGTGCATGACTATGTGAAGTAACCCTGTCAAACTAGTTGCGTTTATTCTTCGTTTACATTTGTTGCTTTGGTGCAACAGGTGTTTGGTACTACTTCATTTCAGCTATCTCGTTGGAGTTGTGATGAGGTTTGATATTGACTATAGTGTAGCATGAAGGTATTTCCGAAGGCGAGGAGGCGATCGCTCGTTCTCTGTGGTAAATAAAGATTTTTAACCGCAGAGGTAAGATATTCAGGATAGATTTTTTTATGAAATTGGTTTTGAGATGATAAAGCCTGAATTGGACGATTTACCTGTACCCTAAAAATAAGCGATTAGCTACGTGCGATCGCTAACTACAAAACTGCTAAAGTAAATTTATAACTACTTGATGCCATATCCATTCTATGACCATAGCTCAAGAATTAGATTCTCAAAAAGGCATCTGCCAAGATGTTATATTTCCCCCTGGTGATCTATATAGTGATGAGCCTCCCTTGGAAAGTGAACTTCATTTACGGCAAATAATCCTACTATTAACGTGTCTGGAATTGTTGTGGCGAGATAGAAATGATTTCTATGCGGCGGGAAATCTAACTATTTACTACAGTCCGCGCCAACGCAAATCGGAATACTTCCGGGGGCCAGACTTTTTTGTTGTGCTGGGAACTGAACGTAAAACCCGCAAAAGTTGGGTAGTCTGGGAAGAAGAGGGCAAATATCCGAATGTAATTCTAGAAATTTTGTCTGACTCAACAGCGAATACTGACAAAGATTTAAAGAAAAAAATTTATCAAGATACTTTCCGCACACCTGATTATTTTTGGTTTGACCCTTACACACAAGAATTTGCGGGATTTCATTTAGTAGATGGAGAATATCAACCTCTACAAACAAGTGAAGAAGGATATTTATGGAGTCATCAGCTAGGGTTGTATCTAGGAGTTTATCAGGGACTATTGCGGTTTTTTACACGAGATGGGCAACTAGTACCAACACCTGAAGAAACGGCAGAACAAGCTGAACAAAAGGCAGAACAAGCTGAAAAAAAAGCAGAACGTTTAGCAGCAAAGCTACGGGAGTTAAATATCGATCCAGATACAATTTAGACCAGAGCTATTTCATTTAGGATAGTGTTGCGCTAAAAACTCTTTAGCTTCAGTCTTATCTTTAATTACTCCATCTAAGGTAGCAGCAAGTATATCATCTAATATTTTTCGATACTGTGGCCCTGGTTTGTAACCAAGTTTCTTTAAATCATTGCCATTCAATAGTGGCTGCACATTCGCCCAAACTGTTAAATATTCCCAAATTTGATGTCTAATCTCTCGCGGACTTTGCAAAGCAATTAAAATCAGCATTGGTAAATCATATTGTCGCAACAACTGCACTAGTTGACTGGGATGTTGAAAAGTGGGTAAAGATTCTATTACTTGACTAAAGTTTTGGACTAAGTTTTTTAACCTAACAATGCTATCGTCTTGTAATTGCAAATTTTGTGCTACTTTCACCCGATATTCTGGTGTTAGATGGGCGATTAACGCTTCTAAGCGCATTTCCCAATGGATGAGAGTTTGTTCAGCATCAAATCGTCGCAAACAGCGTTCTAGTAAACGTAATTGTCGCAGGAGTTCTGCGTTTAGCTTCAGGGTAGGATGGATACATTGCAACGCCCCTAAGTTATCGAGTAACTGTAAAGCCGATTTCCAATAAGGGGCTTCTAGGATGTGTTTTAATTCTGTTTTCAGTCTAGTTTGTAGGGCTGGAGTTTTGGTATTTTCCTGGGAAGTGCGATCGTAAACACCACTGTTGATGGCATAGCGAATAAACTCTTCAGTCTGTGGTTCAATTTCAAATCCGAAGCGCACGGCAAAGCGCACGCCGCGATAAATGCGGGTGGGATCTTCGATAAAGCTGTTAGGGTGTAAAACCCGAATTTGTTTAGCTTGTAAATCGAGTAAACCGCCAAAGAAATCGAGTAATTCACCAGAGCGGGGAGAGGTAAGCCGCAAAGCGATCGCATTAATGGTAAAATCTCGACGATACAAGTCTTGACGAATCGAACTCGCCTCAACTTCTGGATTCGCCGCCGGGTAAGGATAAAACTCTGTTCTAGCTGTGGCAATATCTACCCAAAGAGAATCTAATTCTGGATCTTTGTGCCACAACAAAGCAGCAGTTTGAAAAGCCCCGTGGATTTCTAAACGAGCCGCAGGGTAAAGTTGTTGGAGTGCTTTTGCTAGTTCCACACCAGCGCCAACATCTGCTGATTTGTGAAAGCCATCAACTACTAGGTCAATATCTTTAATCATCAAAGTGTCCGATCTTGCTTCCGCTAACAGCAAATCCCGCACCGCACCCCCGACGAGATAAAGATGCCAACCCCGTTTTTCGGCTTCTTGCGATGCTGTGGTGAGTAGTTGCCATAATTGAGGAGCAAGGCGATTTTGCAACTCAGTGCTAAGAGGAATTTTGAATTTTGAATTTTGAATTTTGAATTTTTGCTCTTCCCCTTCTCCATCTTCATCCCTTTCTTGATGTAATTCCCGCAAGACATCAGTACGAGTGACAAGACCAACTAACTGCTCATTCTCCAATACTGGCAAGCGTCCGATATCATAAGTCACCATCAGCGCTTCGATTTGTGGCAGTGTTGTATCTGGTGTAATTGTTTTCAGATTTCTTGTCATATAGCCCTTGACTGGCGAATGACTAAATCCGTGGTGCAGGGCGATATCAAGATCCCGGCGCGAAATAATACCTACTAGTTGCCCTTGAGTATCGACTACAGATAAACCAGAGTGTCCATAGCGCAACAAAATTCGCTGTGCCTCAGCAATTGTGGTTTCAGGTAGAATCGTGCGAACAGGAGAAGACATCAAATCCCTAGCGGTGAGGGGGTGGGGAATTTGTGCTTTTAGCCCGTCAAGGAGTTGTTTTAATATTGCTTGTGAATCAACTCCTCTTAGATTTAGCGATGCGGCTTGTGAATGACCGCCGCCGCCCAAGAGTTGAAATAATAGATTAAGATTTGTTTTGGGAATTTGCGATCGCCCAATTATAGTTAAGCGTGAATCATTTTCACCGAAAGTATACTCATTAGCCAGCAGTATGGCATCAATTTCGGTTAATTCCACAAGTTCTGAAGCCAAACTCGATAGCCCTGGCACAAAATCATCTGTTTTCAGAATTACCCAAGCAACTGTATATCCACGCAAGCAAAGATATTCTAAATTTTCTAGAGATTTAGTTAATAACTGTTGCAATTGCAAAGACAAGCCAGGGTCACGGTAAGTAGAAATTACCGATAAACTTGCGCCTTGTTGCATCAACCAAGCCAAAGCTAAGGCATCCCGTGGTGTGGATTGGTCAAAGGTCAAGGAGCCAGTGTCAACGTGGATACCCAAAGCCATCACAGTCGCTTCAGCAGAAGTCAGAGAGATTTGCTGTTGTTGCAATTGCTCCACAATTAAAGTTGTAGCGGCTCCTACTGAAGAAAGATGCGATCGCGTAGCGGGAATATCTGATTCTTGTCCTAAGTGATGGTCATAAACTATAATTTCCCCAAGATGGGGTAAATCTAACCACTCAGCAGCTTTACCCAAGCGATCGCGCACTTGTGTGTCCACCACAGTCAAAGAGCGAATTTTTTCAGGATTCACCGAACGGCGTTCAATTAGCGGATATTCATCCCGATGCAATGCTAAAAAATCCCGCACAGGAGGATGAGAACCGCCAGTCAGCACAATCTTACTTCCCGGTAGTAGGCGCGTTAACCCTACTGCTGCTCCTAGTGTGTCAAAATCTGCGGTTGTGTGGCAAAGAATTAAATCCATAGTTTAAGAGTCATTAGTCATCGGTACTTAGATAAAGGACAAATGACTAAAATGTTGCAATTTCTGCTAGCTTAAAAATAATAAGAAAGTGTCAGTGTCGCCCTTTAGGATATTCTATCCTTAGTATTTCGCTGTATTGGGAGAAGCAAAAATGACCATAATATTCCAATTTGCCTTGATAGGTCTAGTCCTATTGTCCTTTGTCCTGGTTGTAGGCGTTCCGGTTGCTTACGCTACTCCCCAAAATTGGGTTGAATCTAAAAAACTGCTCTGGGTTGGTTCCGCCGCCTGGATTGCTTTGGTATTTTTAGTTGGTTTGTTAAACTTTTTTGTCGTGTAGACGACGGCTTTGCTCTGGGGCAGGCACATAATATAAGAACTAGAGGGGCAGAAAAGCTAAGGTCAAAGACCAAAGGAGAAAAGGAGAAATTTTTTCCGATTTCCTTTTTTATGACCTTGCTTTCCTGCTCCTCTACATTTAAATAAGAAATGTATATTGGCCAGAACTATAGTTGATTAAGAGGCAGTCATGGCAGTTTTCGAGGGAACTTTTACCCAAACGGAGCCTTTGCGGTTTGCAGTGGTGATTGGTCGATTCAATGACCTTGTTACCGGAAAGCTGCTAGAAGGATGTCAAGATTGCTTGAAACGCCACGGTGTAGATCCTAACCCCCAAGGTAATCAGGTGGACTATGTTTGGGTTCCGGGAAGTTTTGAGGTACCTTTAGTAGCTCGCCAACTAGCACTTTCCCATCGTTATGATGCTGTAATTTGTCTAGGTGCAGTCATTCGCGGGCAAACACCCCATTTTGATTATGTATCCGCCGAAGTTTCTAAAGGCATCGCTGCCGCTAGTTTTCAAACTGGAGTGCCAGTAATTTTTGGCATTTTGACAGTAGACACCATGCAGCAAGCCTTAGAACGGGCAGGTATCAAAGGTAATCATGGCTGGGATTATGCTCTAAACGCCCTAGAAATGGCAAGCCTGATGCGGCAATTGCGTTCTAACCTAGCAGAGCCATATTCTCGTAATAGCCAGTCTTTGCCAGCCTCTTTTCAAAGTGCCAGCATCGGCAATTTAACGGCGGAGTCAGAAGAATTGGGCTAAATGAGTCATTAGTCATTTGTCCTTTGTCATTCACTAATAACCAATGACCAATGACCAATGACTAATGACCAATGACTAATGACAAATTAATAAATTAAAGAGGTTGACAATCAAAGATAAATCTGAGATATTGATATATGGCAATTGATTGCGGGTGTAGCTCAGTGGTAGAGCGTCACCTTGCCAAGGTGAATGTCGCGCGTTCGAATCGCGTCACCCGCTTCCAACTAAAACCTCTTGAAGTTAAAAATCTCAAGAGGTTTAGTGTTTTTAGGGTGCATTGAAGTTTTTGGCGATTCGCGCTGTATTCTTGTGAATCGTTCCGAATTTTGATGAATTTCATAGATAGGTAGAATATAAAGTAATTTAGATATGGTGGAACTGTTTATTTGTGGATAGATTTTACCCATCTAGTAAAACTTGTTCAAACTATGGGGGAATTCAAGGGTATTAGTCTCTTAAAACAGATTTATGTATGTCATAAATATCAGCAGTGTACTGACTAAGATTTCACACTGAGCGTAGCCGAAGTGTTAAATACATCTAAACATTTTGAAACTTATGCACGAATAGCTAAATCGTGTTTCGACATTAAGGGATAACCGCTCCTATGCTCCCTTTGAAATGTCAAATAATATCTAGCTTTGTCTAGATTTTATCTAGGAGAAGGAAATTTTAAATAAGATTGTCAGCTTCGGGGAAAGACTACAAATAAAACCCCGTACTGATATGAAAATTAGGATACTTAGAGTGTGCTGCATCTACTGTTTGCAATCATGGCGATATTTGTATTGCCAGTATATGTATATAAAGAGAGCAATCTATAGTAGCAGAAGCTTCTATTGCATTTACCAAAGGATTATATTGTCGTAGTTCGTGTAAAACACGCTCAAGTTACTAGAACGCTTGTGCAATCTCAAAAACCCGAAAAAATAGATTTCAATGCTGAATACCCCTGTCCCTGTCGTCGCCGGGGTCAGTTAATTCCGATTACGTTGACAGAAGCATTTGGTTGCGATCGCTGTCAGCAAATCTTTGTTGTAGAAGATAATGGTCATGTCCTAGAACAGCTTTCTACCACCTATCCCTACAAACGGGCTTGGCGTTGGATGGGAAATAGTTGGCACGTTGTCCATCCCCGCTTGGGAGAAAGCTATCTGCCTATAGCACTTGGCATTATTTTCGTGCTAGTGATTATATGGCTGCCATTAGCACTGCGATTAGCAAATGGTTCCAGCATTATTGCTTGGGCAATGGTGGCGGTGCTATTAGCTATTCTGCCAGCATTAATGGTCTGGCTTACCTACAGACGTTAACTCAATGACTGTTGAAGTTTTAGATGACCACCCCGAACCGATTACCAGTGCCCAACGAGCCTATCAAGCTTCCCTAAAGTTGGGGATCACAAAGGGAGCAGACCGAAGTCGTGCAGTATTGGCGATGGCACAAGCCCTTGAGCGCTCATTTGACGACATTCTAGAAGCCAACACGTTGGATTTAGAAGCCAGTCGAGAAATGGCAGTGCCAGAGTTGATATTGGACTGGCTGAAGCTGACTCCCACAAGGCTAGAGATGACAGTAGACGTTTTACAACGGTTAGGGGAATTATCAGATCCGCTACGGCGCGTCAGAACGGCTGATTATCAACTGGAAGATTCCCAGAGTTACACCCAGTTAATGCCTTTGGGAGTGATTGGATTTATTTATGAAGCCTTTCCCGATTTAGGAGCGATCGCAGCAGGTTTTTGTATTAAAACTGGCAATAGTATAATTCTCAAAGGCAGTACTGAAGCTAGCCATTCCAACGCCGCCATCGCTGAGGCACTGCAAAATGCGATCGCAGAAGTTGGTCTACCTCCGGGGTGTGTAGAGCTGATCACAGCCGAACATGGTGCTTCAATTCGGGATTTAGTCACCCAAGACCAGTACGTGAATCTAATTATTCCCTACGGACGTTCTAGCTTGGTACAGCAGGTAGTACGACAGTCAACTTGCCCAGTCTTAAAGTCCGCGATGGGTAACTGTTATCTCTACTGGTCGCTAAATTCCAGCTTAGAAATGGTACGGTGGATGATCCTTGATAGCCATCAAAGCGAACCTGATCAAGTTAATGCCATTGAAAAGGTACTCATTCATCGTCAAGCCTTGCCATCATCCTTAGCGGTTCTGTGGAACAGCTTGATGGAAAAAGGCTTTGAGATTAAAGGGGATGCAGAACTAGTAAAAGCCTTTCCCCAGTTGCAGCTGGTGAAGGAGGGCGAATGGGGAAATCCTTATTTAACAAAGACAGTAGCTTTTAAACTTGTAGATAGCTTAGAGGGTGCGATCGCTTGGATTAATGAATACAGCAGTGGTCATGCTGACTCCATCGTGACTGAATCCTACCAAGAAAGTCGGCAGTTTGCTTTAGGAGTTAACAGCGCCTCTACCTACATCAACACTTCCCCGCGTTTTTCCCGCAACCCTTCGCGGGGAGATTCAGTATTTCTCGGTATGTCTAACCAAAAAGGTCATCGGCGGGGATTTATCAGCCTAGAAACCTTGACCACCGTTAAGCATATTGTTCAGGGAAATGGCAGGTTTTAAATAATTCGTAATTCGTAATGGGCTACGCCCCGCTTCTCTACGAGACGCTAACGTAATTCGTAATTTGTAATTTGTAATCTGTTTTAGTTGGGGTCTAAATTCTCAATGTCCCAATCCAATCTTAAAGTTAACAAAATCTTAATTTCTGCTTGATCCGAGTTTGCTAGGTTCCTTGTGTTTGGTTGAGCAGCAATTAGGAGAAAAGTTGAATCAAGCCATTACCTGTGCTTTTCACAACTGGCTCTCCTGAAGTTTGCCAACTGTATTTACATCTGGGTAGAGGTGAATATGGAACTTATGGATGGCGGACTGCTAGCAAATCGGTGCAGACGGCGGAGTTTTTTGTTGGGTGCAGGATTCTTAACTGGGTTATCAATTGCTAGTCAATGGCATCCGGTATTGGCTAACTCAAGGTTTTCTGATTATCCGTTCAGTCTTGGTGTTGCTTCTGGCGATCCTTTGCCGGATGGTGTTGTTATTTGGACGCGGCTGGCTCCAAATCCACTTTCTGGAGGTGGAATGCCAGTGGTGAATGTGCCAGTGCGGTGGCAAGTCGCCCTTGATGAAAATATGAAACGGGTGGTGCGGCGAGGAACAGTGCTGGCAACACCAGAGTTAGCGCACTCAGTCCACGTTGATGTGCGTGGGCTAGATTCTGACCGTTGGTACTGGTATCAATTTCAAGTGGGTAGAGAAGTTAGCCCCATTGGCCGGACTCGCACAGCACCGGCATTTTATAGCTATACCCAACAACTAAACTTTGCTTTTGTCTCTTGTCAAGACTGGCAAAATGGCTACTATACAGCTTATCGGCATTTGGCTGAGGAAAACCTTGACCTTGTGGTTCATCTAGGTGATTACATCTATGAATACGGGCCACAATCTGGTGGCCCACGCCAGCACAATAGTCCAGAAATCATCACTCTTGCAGACTACCGCGATCGCTACGCCCTGTACAGAACAGACCAGAGTCTCCAAGCTGCTCATGCTGCTTTTCCCTGGATTGTCACTTGGGATGATCATGAAGTTGACAATAATTATGCCAACTTAATCCCCGAAGATAACCAAACCGAAGAGGCTTTTAGAAAACGCCGAGCTAATGCTTACCAGGCTTACTACGAACACATGCCCCTCCGTCAGTCTTCGCTGCCTAAAGGCCCAGATATGCTACTTTATCGGCGGTTCACCTTTGGTAATTTAGCTGAGTTCAATGTGTTGGATACCAGACAGTATCGTACTAACCAACCTTGTAATGATGGACTGAAGCCTCGCTGCCCAGAGGCTTTTGATCCAAATGCTACTATGACCGGCTCAGAACAAGAGCAGTGGCTACGAAAAGGTTTGGATCAGTCGCGATCGCGCTGGAATGTGATTGCTCAACAGACGATGCTTGGCCAGTACAATTTTAATAGTAGTCCAGGTCCCGGTGTCTTTAATGTGGATCAGTGGGACGGCTACGTGGCTGCACGTAATCGGCTCTTGAGTTTTCTAGACCAGCGCAAGCCTTCTAATCCAGTGGTGATTACCGGAGATATCCATTCTAGTTGGGTACACGACCTGAAGCTGGATTTTAATAACCCCAACTCAGCCACAGTAGGCACTGAGTTCGTAGGAACCTCAATTACCTCTGACTTTCCCACAGCATTTATCGCTCCAGTTCAAGCATCACTAGGCAACAATCCCCATACTAAGTTCTTTGATGGTGCTTTCCGGGGATACGTCCGTTGCAAGCTTACCCCACAACGCTGGCAAAGTGACTACCGCGTTGTATCAAGCATTGTTGACTTGAATGCCTCTGTCAAAACTCTAGCTTCGTTTACAGTCCAAAACGGACAGCCAGGAGCGCATCTAAATTAACGTGAGTTCGATCAACCTCTCCCTGGTTTTGCTTAGTAAAACCAGGGAGATGTCTTTATAGTATGAAATATGACTTTAGAATATTCAAGCCAATCGCGATCGCTTATTAAGCGTTACAGCAAATCAAGTCTTCTAAAAAGTTATTTGGCAATCTCTTTGCAATACTTAACTAACTTCTAATTAAAAAAAGTGAATATAGATTAACAATGATAACTAACACTATATTTTATTAAGTTCATCAGGCTAAATAGAGAGTATGCTTAATAACTGAGGTCTAGTTGAGAATTTAAGTAACTAGGTACAAACAAACTTAAATATTTGTTGAGTATTTTGTACTTTGCCATTTTTTTGAGTATTAAATACTAAAAAACAAAGTTTATTGTGCCAACTTACTAACTAGGTTATCAAGCGAGGCGGTGAAAATCCGACCTAAGCCAAATACTAACAGCGAAAACAAAAGTAAACTTAAAAACAATTACGTAAGATGATAAACAAAATTTTGCTGACTGTATCAGGATTGGGACACGCAGAAGAAATGCTTAAAACCCTGAGAGAAATCCCTTCAATTGAATCTGCGAAAGTTACAATTTTGCACGTTGTTCAGGCACAAAATACTGCTGCTACCATGACAACTAAATGGGAAAATGGCGGTAAAATTCTAGCTAATGCTATTCAAACTTTAAACCTAGATCCTAGCCAGGTTTCTTCAATTTTGCGCGAAGGCGACCCCAAAGATGTAGTTTGTCAAGTAGCTGATGAAATTGACGCTGACTTGATTGTTATGGGTTCACGCGGACTTAAGCGGCTGCAATCGATTTTATCGAACTCAGTTAGTCAGTATGTTTTCCAGCTATCTTCTCGCCCCATGTTGCTGGTAAAAGATGACATTTATGTCAAAAAAATTAAGCGCATTATGGTGGCAGTAGACAACTCTGATTCTGCAAAAAACTGCTTGAAATTGGCACTGTTTTTACTGCGAGATATTCAGGGAGGCCAGTTAATTTTGGCAAATATTAGTACAGATTTAGGTGGTAAAAAATCGGAAATAACCGAGGTTAACTCAGATAAAAATCCAGTTTTAGCAGCCGCAGTTGCAGAAGCTCAAAAACAAGGTATCCAATCTCGTACTTATATCAGCAGTGGCAAACCTGGTGAAGAAATTTGCCGGTTAGCAGAAGAGTTGAATATAGACTTATTATTGCTCGGTTCTCCAGATCGTCGTCCATCCATTGCTAAGAGTTTTGTTGATATAGATCGACTCATCGGATCTTCCTTGTCTGACTATGTTCGAGTCAATGCCACTTGTCCGGTATTGTTGGCGCGGACTATAGCTTAAGTCAAGAATGCTGAGTATAAAAATTGTTGTAATAGGATAGTAAAGAAGTAAGATTTATTTTATCTTTACTACCCAACGCAGGCTAAATGCCGCGCAATCCATATACAGCAATCAATTAGTGGTTGATAAATAAAAACCCCTACACTAATAGTGCAGGGGTTATTTATTTTATACACAAATTCTTAACTATCTTTTCCACCTTGGCGGCTAGCAGTTTGGATGTACAGAATTAGTAAAAACACAGTGGGAACTAATACGAACAAAATGCTCGCTACGAACCCCAGGTCATTAACTTGCATGGCAAGAAAGCCTCTCTTAGTTTTCCAGTCAACAACATTAGGATACCATTATCAATGACAGAGTTAGCCCAAATTTTTTACTTTCTCAAATGCTAACTACGAATGCTCCCAAAAAATTTAAGGCTTTGTGACTACGCTGACTGAGCCATTCACTAAAGTTTGACAGGCAAGGCGGTAATTTTCTGGCTTTTTCTTGAATTTACGATTTTCTACGTCTGTGCGTGGGGAAAGATTTTCTAGTCCTTCGACTATTTCAACAATACAAGTACCACATTGACCATTACCACCGCAATTGGTCATCTTACCAATGAATGTATATATATCAATGTCATTTTGCATGGCTTTGAGTCGGAGATTGGCACCATCTGCCGCTACTACTTCTTTATTCTCTTTAACGAATTTGATATTACCCATAATTTATTCCTCCTTGACTCTAAGCTTGGCTTTCAAGGCTTCATATTGACATGGCTTGATTCACATCTTGTTTATTATATTAAAACATTACAAAATATTAATAAATATTAATTTAAGAAAACATAGTGCCACAAAAAAATAGAACAGGTATATTACCTGTCCTACTCAATTAAAAAATAGATTAACTTACCTAAATCCCACGGCTGCTTGCCAAACGAAAGCAAGCAACAAGAAGAATACAGGGATGACTGGGAGAACATCTACCAAAGGATCGAAGATTTGGTAAGCTTCAGGCAGTTTTGCTAATAAAAGTGCTGCTTCCATGTTTGTTTAAATCCACCTATCCAACACAGCTTTCATAATTGAGAAGTATCTTAACATGGTTTGGTCATTGGTCATTTGTCATTGGTAATTAATACGCTATTCTTCGACTTCCCATTGTTCATCTCCACCTTCTTCGTTGAGCCAGTGGCCAAATTCTGTGGTGAAGCGATCGCTCAATATTGCTTCTCTAATCTTTTGGGTAAAGCGAATTAGCTCGGTAATGTTGTGAATGCTCAATAAGGTATAAGCTAAGATTTCTTGCGATCGCACCAAATGAGAAATGTAAGCTCGGCTAAAATTTTGACAAGTGTAGCAGGGACAAGTTTCATCTAATGGCGTAAAATCTTCACGAAACTTAGCATTCTTTAAATTCCACCGTCCGCCCTGGACTATTGCCGTTCCATGTCTCGCCCAGCGAGTGGGAATTACGCAATCAAATAAATCTATCCCAGATGCGATCGCGATCGCCATTTCCCGATAAGTACCCACACCCATCAAATAACGCGGCTTTTCGGGCGGTAGAAGCGGTGCTGTCACTTTTACAATCTGAGCCATCAATTCTGGCGGTTCTCCCACACTCACGCCACCAATGGCATATCCAGGCAAATCTAACTTAGCCAAAGCTTCAGCCGCACGGCAACGCAAATCCAAATACACGCCCCCTTGCACAATCCCAAACAAAGCCTGCTCACTATGTTGATGAGCCGTTATGCAGCGTTCTAACCAGCGATAAGTCCGTTCAGTTGCAGTTTCCACCTCTTGGCGAGTCGCTGGGTAGGGGGGACACTCATCAAAGGCCATGATCACATCTGCCCCTAAAGTATTTTGAATCTCAATAGAGCGTTCTGGTGTCAAGTTAATAATTCGTCCATCATGTGGTGAGCGGAAAGTTACACCTTCTTCAGTAATTTTTCGCATCTCACTTAAACTGAACACTTGAAATCCACCAGAATCTGTGAGCATTGGGCCGTTCCAACCCATAAACTTGTGTAATCCACCACCCCCAGCCACGATCGCTTCGCCTGGTTGTAGGTGAAGATGATAAGTATTGGATAAAATCATTTGCGCCCCAGTATCTCGTAGCTGGGCTGGGGTAATAGTTTTAACATTTGCCAGCGTACCTACTGGCATAAATCTGGGGGTTTCTACAATTCCGTGAGGAGTGAAAAACACTCCGGCTCTAGCTTTTGTCTGACTACAGCAAGCAAGACATTCAAAGGAAAAATTCGCACTCATGCCATTTTAGATTTTTGAAGATGCGCCTATTAAGACTTACGCAAAACTATACGACGTAGGGGCAATTCATGAATTGCCCCTACATCAGTAAAGCCCAGCCTCACATCAAATTGGTATAGAAGTAGCTATTTTAAAAAGAATCAGAACAGTCATCGTCAATTTCTGCATCCCATCTGGCTGAGAGGACTTGCTCCATCATCGCTTCTATGGCGCTGACGTTGAAGGTTCGCTCTCGTCGCTCTTGTATGGGGGTTGAGCGGGGAATCAACCGCAGACACACTCCTTCTTGCATCAAATCGAAGTAAGTTTCTTGTTGCGATGACTGTTTGAGTTCCAAGTAATCAAAACTACAAACATTCAAATATAGCGCATGGTTAGCCACTAAGGTAGACCTTTGTGGATTAGCAAAAACTTCCATCACATCCCCTTCACCCTCGCTCAGTACCTTATCTTCTTGGGTGTAGATGTAGTGGACTCGACCTAAATCTGCCAGCAATCGCCGGATGTCGAGCTTATTCACAATGATGCCCGTGTTAATAATGCACGGAGCTGGTATCCTGGTGTCGGGTAGATGGTGACTCATAGGAAAATAGCGATTGAGCTAAGGAGAGCGATAACAGAGCTAAACTGTCAAAATTGAATAGCTTGTTTACTCCCTACATTTAAAAAAATATCAATTTTGTGGGGCAATCGTCTAACAATTTAGAGTAAGTTTTTAGTTAACGAATACAAAACACAAATTTTGATTCCTGATGGAATTTTAAGTTCCTGAATCATTGATTTTTGTATAAAAAATTACTAAAAACTTTTTGTTTACTACTTAGACCAGCATAACAAAATTTTCAGTGATAATCTCTAACAGAAGTAAATCTTATCTAAAGCTTTAAAGTGTACTGATGTTCAATTGTAGTCAAATTATGATGATTATCCAGCAATTAGCCAAATATTAATGTAACTACGATGACGAAACAGCAACAGTGGTGGAAAAAGCTGCTGTTAAAGCTGGCAGCTAGTATCATATTTTACACAAGTATTCCATTACCATATTTGAACGGGTTAGATTTTCAAGGAGTGGCACGTCTTGCTTCGCTTGTAGGGTTAATAATTGGGGGAATTTTAGGTTTACTGGATACGGGGATGGATTATCTTGGGATGCCAGTGTTAACTCGTAGTGCTTTGGTAGTAAGTATTTGGATTGCCATAACTGGAGGACTGCACTTAGATGGGGCAATGGATACTGCCGATGGTTTAGCAGTAGGCGACCCAGATCGGCGGCTGGAGGTGATGGCAGATAGTGCTACAGGTGCTTTTGGAGCAATGACTGCGATCGCCTTGGTGCTACTCAAAATCACAGCCTTAACAGATATGCCAGAAAACCGTTGTTTGTTACTGATGGCGGCTTGTGGCTGGGGACGCTGGGGACAACAGGTAGCGATTGCACGGTATCCTTATCTCAAACCAAGCGGCAAAGGTGCATTTCACAAACAAGCCATTCGTTCTTACAAAGATTTGTTACCAGGATTGTTTTTGCTCTTAGGTTTGAGTGGTTTACTTGTGCTGATAGATAAACAGCAGCTATTTCTCGCACTAGCAATGATAATTGCCGGAAGTGCGATCGCCACTTTAACCGGTGCATGGTTCAACCACAAATTAGGCGGACACACCGGAGACACCTACGGCGCAGTTGTCGAGTGGACTGAAGCCTTATTTCTTTGCGTATTGACCGTTTTTTAAGGGGAGCAAGGGAGGCAGGGGAGACAAGGGGACAAGGTGACAAAAGTTTAGAACTTACAACAAGTCTTTCCCCTTGTCCCCAATTCTCCTTGTCCCCAAGTCCTTTTCCCAATTCCCAATTCCCAATTCATTTAATCGGTTGCAGCTTTGTCACCTTGAGTTTAAAAGCCCCAACCCCAGTTTCTCCAAAAGACCGGACACGAATCACATAATTCCCTGTCTCTACGATGCGGGTAAATAGTAGGGAATTGCTACTACCATCAGGCCCATCATCATTTTCTGCCATAGTTGAACCATCAGGTGCTAGCAGTGTAATGATGCTGTCAAAGTTTTCAGATGACAGATCAACTGCTAAATTATCGCCCTTTTGTAACTTCACAGTATAATCACGAGCAAACCCACCTTGACCTGTGGGAATGTCTTTATCTGAAAGGCTATCGGAAAGTTCAGTACTGTTAGATAAAGGAATTGGACTATACAACTTATTTTGGGCAAAAGCTGCGCTTGTACTTACGCCTATTGCCAGCAATGTGGCAGGAATAATTATGAGTTGTTTTAAACCCGCCGCAAAAACTTTATTCATACATTTCAAGCAATTTTTTCCACAAAAATAGAATAATTCGGTCAATTTATGCGCTTATATGTTCAATTTAGCTCATTAATTATGGATTTGCTCGTCTTTGACGGCAGTGGCTACTGCTACTAATCCTAAGACCACAATTCCATAATGACGAAGAGTTTGCACAGCAGACCTGGCAGTAGCACCAGTAGTATAAATGTCGTCCACTAACAATACTGGAACATTTGGGGGGCGATCGCAAAATTCTTGTCCGACAGCAAAAGCTTGAGCCAAGTTTTTTTCTCGCTTAGATACCGATAAACCAAATTGCGCTTCAGTTTCTCGGACTCTGGCTAAACCATTTAGTTTCAATTTTAATCCAGTTATTTCGCAGAAGCTTTGTGCGATCAGTCCAGCTTGATTGTATTTACGTTGCTTTTGCTTGCTAGGGTGCAGTGGAATCGGAACCACCACAGGCTGGCTATCTCGCTTAGGTGAATTTAACAACCATGCTTCTCCTAACCATTGACCCAAAGGACGAGCTATTTGGGGTTGATTTTCGTATTTCATCACCGCGATCGCTCGTTTCACTGGGCCACCATACTCCCCCCAGCCAAACACTGGTATTGGCTCTTTCCATAGAGACATTGGGTCTTTACGTTGACATTTTTGGAGTTGTCTGGTGCAGTTGTGACAAAATTCTTGGGAAGTTGCGCGTTGGCATAGTGGACAATGGGATTGGAGAAAAAGATTAAGTAAGCCTGTGAGATTTTTAATCCAAGTGTGCATTTTAGAATTGTCCTTTGTCCTTAGTCACTTGTCTTTTGTCCTTAGCTAATGACCAATGACCAATGACTAATGACTAATGACCAGTGACTTAAAATACACGCGATCGCAGCGTGGTGTTTCTACTCCTGTTGCTGGAGTGTAGCCGTTACTTTCATACAGCTTGACTGCTTCCACCAAAACACTGGCGGTTTCAATCCAAATTTGCTCAAAACCACGCTTTGCGATCGCTGCTTCTAGCTGTTGTAACAAATATTTCCCTAATCCTAAACCCCTAATGCTGGGTAAAAGATACATTTTGCGGATTTCTACAGCTTTTTCACCTCGCTGTATGGGGTAGTATGCCCCAGTTCCTACTAACTGGCTTTGGTGTTCAATTACCCAAAACTCTCCCCCAGTAGCTAAATAACATTCCTCTACTCGCAATACATCTCGGTCAGCGCCTTTGGGTTCCCAACCCAGACCGTATTCTGATAATACATAACTGATGACTTCGGCGGCTCTAGTGCGATCGCTGGCGACCCAATCACGAATTATAAAATCTTGATAATAGTTTTTCATTACCATTTGCTGGTCAAGTTTACACAGAAAATTTTCTGGTTCTATATCCCAATTTACCCAGCAAATAGCTTTTATGGCAGAGTCTGATTTCAGGCGATACTCTCAAGGTGTCAATCAAAAGACAACGGGAGAGGAATTATCTTCCCCTCCCCAAATCTATTTAGCAAGGATAATTCAGCGATATAGCGAGCGCTGACATTGATTTTAGTCTCTATAACCTCTATAACCTGTCCAAGGGCCCCAGATAGCTAAAGTAATACCAGGGCTTTGAATGTTAACGAACAAAGTATCACCATCGGGTGAGAAGCAGGCTCCAGCAAACTCACCAGTTTCGAGGGCATTCCGCGCAAATTTGTAGATTTCACCACTGGGAGTAACGCCTATCAAGAAATTGTCACCATCTCCATCTTCACAGAGGATAAGATCGCCAAAAGGTGCTACGACTAAGTTATCGGGCATATCGAGTTCATCTTTAGATTGAGACTCGACAAACAATTCAATTGTCTCTTGACCCGGAATGTAGCGCCATACCTGACCACCCCCTACAGGGCCGCCACTTGTAGCAGTGAAGTAAAATTCACCTTTGCTTTTCTTATTATCCTTACCATTTTTGTCTTTCTTTTCCTTGTTGTCGTCATACCAAATGCCTTCCCCACGGTTAAACCGGGCTGCACCTAATGCACGACCTTGGACTCTGACATTATCTACAGTAGTAGGGTTTGGCTCAGGAATAGTTACCCAATCTACATCCCATTTCTGTCCGACTACAAAACCGGTGGTGGTGTTAACCTCTGGTTTATCCTTGATCCTCAAAGCTTGGAGAGTACCTCCTGCCTTTAAATTGCCATACTGTTTCGGGATAAAACGATAGAAAAGGCTATCTCCTCTATCTTCAGTCTGATAAACAATTCCAGTTTTGGGATCTACAGCTATAGCCTCATGATTAAACCGTCCCATTTCAACTAAAGGTACTGGTTCAACAGGAGAGGTGGCCTTAGCTGGAACCTCAAAGTTATAACCGTGTGGCTTAGTGACTCCATTTGTTGCAGTCGGTATGGTTGTATCTTCTTCGCAGCTAATCCATGAACCCCAAGGAGTTAGACCACCTGCACAGTTACGAATGGTTCCACCAAGAGAACTGAACTCTTTGATCAGTTTGCGATCGCGTCCAACAATCAGAGTTGTAGTGCCACCTTTGCAAATAGGATCGTAGGGATTGGGCACTTGTACTTTTGTACCAGAAGTATTGCTAAGTTCGTGATTTCGAACCAGTATGATTGTATTTCTGGGCCCAGGGAAGGCTGCCATTCCATCATGATTACTAGGCTCTAAACTCCCATCGCTCATGAGAGTGCCTGTGCGAGATATAATTTGATACCGAAATCCCCTTGGTAAATCTAACAAGCCATTGGGATCTGGTAAAAGTGGCCCATATCCTATGCCATATCTTGATCCATCTGCTTGTTGGGCAACAAGACCCTTCATAGGAGACACCATCAAGGTGCCGACAGCAGTTGTACCTGCTATTGCAAAGAATTTACGTCTTGAAAATGTCATGAGGATGATTTGGTTACTTACATAATGCTGAAGAAAAAGTATTTTATTTTGATTAAGTTTGGGTTATGCTTTATTTAATTTAGGTTTAGTTAATAAAATATAAATTTATATAAACTTGCCTTTTTTTAGCAAATTTATGTATATAAGCCTCATCTATATTGAGAGCTAGAGTTTTTTTAAAAGATATATTTATGTAGGTTGGGTGGAGTGAAATGCAACCCAACATTACCACCAAATTTTATGTTGGGTTACGCGATCGCTGCACCCAACCTACAAAACTACGGTTCTTAAGGTAGACAAGGTTTAGGACTCAAATTTGATTTTTTAAAAAACTCCGTACAGCTCAAAAAGCCTTCTTTCCTACCGCCAAACTGCGCGAACAAAAATCAAAGCGGATTTTTATATGAAGTTTATAAATAAAGTCTTCAAAAAAAGCCAGCACCTACCTAGACAGTGAACCTGAATAGTCGAAGCTAGCATGATTAGAACTGTAATTAAATATTATTCTAACTTTAACGCTCAAGGAATTTTAAAGGCGATAAATGCCTAAAACTTGTAGGGGACGGATTGAGAATATGTCCCCTAGTTATAGTGTAATACGTTTACTGTTAGAGCTAAATTTGTAGTTTTAGATATGGGATAGTTTTTGACAGCGAATTTTTAACTGACAATTCCTAGATTGCTGTAAATTTCGATGAGATTGCCATCAGGATCGCGAAAATGAGCGGTGCGAATTCCCCAGTCTGGGCGATCTTGCGGCTCAGTCACAATGATCGCATTATGACTTTTTACTTGGTTATAAACCTCATCGACGTTATCGACTGCGAAAACCAAGACTATTTTATCTCGATTGACAATGTATGAAGGCTGTTCAATTCTTGGAACTACTTCAGCCATTAATTCTTTTTTGAACAAACCCAACTTGAGATATCCGGTATTCAACTCAGCATATCCGCTCTCTTCATCGCCCCAATCGACATCAAATTTCAGCAGATCCCGGTAGAACAGAAAAGAATCTTTGTAGTTGGAGACAAGTAATCTCAGGTGTGTTAGCTGAAGCTTCATATCTGTTGCCTTAGTCTACTAACTGTGAATTCTAGGTTCTGGGTGCAAAGTCGCCAGCAACTCGCTTTCGACAATTGCTAATTCATCAAGCCGTTGCATGACAATTTCTCTGTCGAAATAAGTAGCAGCTAAAACCCAATATATACCGTAGTGACGCGCTTCAGATGCCATTAGCCCACGATAAAATTTTGCTAACTCTGGTTCTGGACAATGAGCAGCTAATAGTCCCAGGCGTTCGTGAGAGCGAGCTTCGATTAAACCAGTGACTAGTAAGGAATCCAGAAATCGCTCAGGTTCTTTCGGGCGAACTTGAGCTTTTAAACCTGCACCATAGGGAGGCGGTGGTAAGGGAGCTAGGGGAATATTTCGGCGTTCTAACCATTGGTTAACTAGCTCAAAGTGTTCTAGCTCTTCGCGGGCGATCGCGGTTAGTTCCCGCACCATTTTAGTATTGGAAGGGTAGCGAAACATCATATTCAAAGCCACACCTGCTGCTTTGCGTTCACAGTGAGAGTGGTCGAGTAAGATGATGTCTAAATTAGCGATCGCTTGTTCAACCCAAGCAGAGCTAGTGGGCTGTTTTAGGACGTTGATAGTCGATAACTGAGTAAGCACAGAGTCAATCAATTTTGGATTTTGGATTTTTCCATAGTTTAAACTAGTAGACCACCAAAGAAACTTTGCGGGGTTTATTGTCAGAAAATCAAGTTCTTTTCTCCCCCTTCCCCCTACTTTTTCATTCCTGCTGCTGCCGTTCCTCCATATCTTGACTAGAAATCATACTATGGACTCTCTCTACATCTGCCATCATTAAAACTGCTCCCTGTATATCCATGCCAAGTAACGGGGTGATTGCCAGGTAACATTTTATTTGCCTACCTCGGCGATTGGTAGCCTCAAGGATCATTTCTTGAAATTGTTTTTTACCAGATAGGCAATCGCGGATGGGCGATCGCAACTGCTCGACGGGTAAACCAATATCTAGGCTGAAGATGGACTTTCCTAGAACTTCATCAGTTCGCAGTCCCCATAAATCCTCTACCATGTAATTCCAAATTGAGATGTTAAAGCTGCCGTCAATTACCACTATTCCAGTTTGGAGACTTCTGAGAATAGATATCAAAAAAATATTTGTATGATTAAGTTCTGTGGTGCGTTCGCTCAGTTCGTTATTAATTGTCTGTAATTCTTCATTAGTCGATTGGAGTTCTTCGTTCATTGTCTCCAATTCTTCATTGGTGGATTGGAGTTCTTCATTGGTAGTTTCTAATTCTTCATTGGTAGATTGGAGTTCTTCGTTAGTAGTTTCTAATTCTTCATTGGTAGATTGGAGTTCTTCGTTGGTAGTTTCTAATTCCTGTTGCGATCGTTGCAGAGCATCTTGGAGTTTAATATAACGAGTGACATCATGAAAGGAGATGCTAACACCTAAAAAACTGGCATCTGTTTCTTGCAAAGGCGTAATTCGCACATCTAGATATTGGGTTTCTGTGTTAGACAAATAGCGCTCTACATTTGTCAGGCTGACAGGGCGGCGTTCGGCATAAGCCCGTTCAATTAGCGATCGCAATTCAATCGGTCGATAGGAAAGTTCTAGATCCTGGAAAGGACGAGCTAAATCTTTGGGGGAAAGGGCAAACAAAGTCCGTGCCTGCTCGTTCACCATTACTAGAGAGCCATTGATATCAATGACTACTTGGGCGATTGGTGATGTGTCGAAACCCATGTCTCGCAGCCGCAAATGTCGAGACACACGACTGCTAGATTCGTCATCTATTGAATTTGCCATAACTAGGAGGCGATCGCGTATATTAACCGACGATACCTTACTAAATATTCGGTTTTTTAAGTCTATTGGGGTAAAGAGACTAGAATGCATCAATAGCATCTCTGCTTTCCCTAAAAACAAATAGCCATTATCATTTAAGGCAAAATGAAACCGCGCCAGAATTCGCCCTTGAGTCTCAGAATTAAAGTACATTAATGTATTGCGATTAACCAGCAAATCTAAGCGCGAAATGGGTGCATCTTGAAGCAGATCGTGACGGCCAAAAATCACTGAGCGTCGCAAGTCTTGACGGAAGACATAGCGATTACCGACAATCTCAAAGTATTTCTGCCGCAGTTCATCAGATACCGCCTGGACATCTTTTGCTGAATACGTAGCTTGACGAGCTTGGTTGAGAGCCTCTTCATCTACATCTGTGGCATAGATTTTCACCCGTTGGCGAAATTCCTCTGCCCCCAATATTTCAGCCATCAACATTGCTAAAGTGTAAGCTTCTTCCCCAGAAGCACAGCCAGCAGTCCAGATGCGGATTTGGTCAGAAGTATTTTTATTCCTAATCAGATTAGGCAGTATTTCCTCTGCTAGGTATTCCCAAGCTGATAAATCTCGAAAAAAAGCGGTGACGTTAATTAAGATAGTGTTGAAAAGATAATTGAATTCTTCTGGATAAACTTCTAGGTAGTCTAAATACTCTTCAAAGTTTTCTATGTTCAATGACTGCATCCGCTTGCAGACTCGGCGCATCAAAGTCGAGCGCTTATAGCCTGTAAAATCAAATCCCCGGCTTTGTCTGAGATAAATCAGTAGATTTTCAAATTTGGGATCTCTGTCTGCGGAAGTCATACGTTAGGGAGGGGCAGAGGGGCAGGGGGCAAAGTTCCAAGCTACGTCCGCAAGTATCAAAGCCTCATTAATGAGTATCAAAGACTCATTAATGTATAGTGACACGAACTTGCATTCTAAAACATATCTCCCCTGCCCCCCTGCACCTCTGCTCCCCTGCTTAGTTAGATTCTCCCATGACTAAAGTCACCAGAGCGCTGGAGATTTTATCTAGGGGAAGAATAAAATCTACCTTGCCAGTTTGAATCGCAGCTGAGGGCATCCCGGAAAATTCGGCGGTTTTTACGTCTTGGACAATGACAGTACCACCCATTTTTTTGATTGCTTCTACTCCCATCGCGCCGTCGCTACCCGTTCCCGTAAGGACAATGGCGATCGCTCTTTCTTTGTAAGTGGCTGCAACCGATTCAAATAATAAGTCTGCCGAAGGACGTAAAAAATGTACTAATTTCGACTGTGATAAGGAAAGGGTGCCGTCATCGTTAACCAACAAGTGACGATTGGGTGGAGCAATGTAAGCCGTTCCTGGGGTGAGATAATCTCCTTCCTGTGCCTGCTTGACGGTAATATCTGTGCGCCGACTGAGAATTTCTGCCATGAATGACGGATGTTCAGGAGAAATATGTTGCACAATGACGATCGCACTTGGGAATTCTGCGGGTAAAGTCGATAGCACTTTAATTTGAGCAGTTAGACCACCGGCTGAGGCTGCGATCGCCACAATATCAAAGGCAGCATTAGTAAAGTGTGGTGGATTATTCTTGGCATCTTCTGCCATCTGAATCATGATTTTTCGGCTGTCAGTACCAACCAAACTTATTAGTTACAGGGAGCATTAATAAATTTACGATTGCTCATCTTTCTTTACACAAATTATACAGTATATCTGAACTAATTTACTTTTTTTTGCCTTTATCTGTTAAGCTTGTCTGTTCATCTTCTTGCTCTAAAATGAGTTTTGCCTCCAAAAGTTGCTGCCTATGTTCGTCACTAACTATGGGGTATTGCAGATTGAGTTCTTCTAGTTTTGTGCAGATAATATTGGCGACTACCAGACGTGTAAACCATTTGCGATCGGCAGGAATAATATACCAAGGAGCCGATTTTGTACTAGTGTTATTAAAAACCTCTTCATAAGCATTCATATAATCATCCCAAAAAGCTCTTTCTTTGACATCGCTATCTGAAAACTTCCAATTTTTTTCAGGATATTCAATCCGTTCTAAAAAACGTTTTTTCTGCTCTGATTTAGAAACATTAAGAAAGAACTTTAGAATGATCACGCCATTGTCTACTAAATATTTTTCAAAATTATTAATTTCTTCAAAGCGTTGCTTCCATATCTTATTTCCATTAGGAAAATGAGGAAGTTGTTGCTTTCTTAACATTTCTGGATGGACACGAACCACTAGTGTTTCTTCATAATATGAGCGGTTGAATATCCCAATTCGACCTCTTTCAGGCAAAGCCTTCATTGTTCGCCACAGGTAGTCATGGTCTAATTCTTCTGCACTAGGGCCCTTAAAACTAAACACCTGAAATCCTTGCGGATTCACCCCAGATGTCACGTGTTTAATTGTGCTATCTTTACCAGCAGCATCCATTGCCTGAAAAATAATCAGCAATGCGTAGGTGTTTTGAGCATAGAGAATATTTTGAAAATTCGCTAATCGCTCAATATCTGCCTGTAATTTAATTGCAGCATCAGCTTTTTGATGAAAATCAGCTTTATAAGCTGGGTCATAGTTTTTTTTCAGAGAAATCTTTGAACCTGGTGGAACAATGAAAGCATCGTAATTCATATATAAAATTTCCTAACTGCTGCTTATATCCAAGCACATTGTTAATTATAAATTACTGAATATTATGATTTATTTCTTAAATAATTTTGATTTAAAATTCATAACTTTTAACAAATTTTCATAGCTATCCAGTGGTCAGTAATGCTTTGAAGTTGAAGTGGGTGGAGGAAAAATGGTGAGGCAGGCGTTGCTGTCGCCTTGCGTTGGAAAGCAACTGCCGAACCCGCATGGTAAATCATATAGGCGATGCCTAGGTTGGGCTACGCCTACGCAAATCGGCATTGTGGACGAGTTGAGATTCAACGCCCCGATAAGCGTTTTTAGCTATCCTCCCAGCGATGTCTACGACAGGTTACGCCTACGCACTCTTACACTCTTCCCTAGCAGTCAAAACTTTGGCATAATCAGACATGGCCGCACCTAAACTGATATAAATTTTGCCAAGCTAATTAAAAGGTTTACGGCGACTGGATATTTTAATAGAATAATCTCATCAAAAGATTCGCAGAAATATAAATGGACTGGATTACACTACTGCGATCGCTACAGTCTGATTTTATTAAAAGGTTAACATCTGGTTGTCTGCTTCATTGTGAAACCGAAGGTCAATATAGCGAGTTAACTATAATCTCTGGAGAGAGATTAAAGGCACTGCGAGAATTTTGCTGGTTGATGGCTGAGAAATATAAGCGTGTTTCGCCAGTCCGTGACGTGTTTATTAGCTATCTTAAAGGGAAGTTGGGTGAGGAAGTTGTCAAGGAACGTTTAGCTGATTTTATTACCGAAGTTGATTATGAAAAGCGATTCGGCGGCGATGGCAATATAGATTTTACTTTGACTTCCGATCCCTCTATTGGTATCGAAGTTAAATCTCGTCACGGTAGTATTGATAGAGTTAGATGGTCAATCAGTTCTGAAGAAGTTGAAAAAAATGCAGTTGTAGTTTGCATTTTGATTCAAGAAGATGTAAGTGAAGCACAATCTCAGTATCATCTTTTTTTGGCTGGTTTTCTCCCAACCCGGATGATTAAATTAAAGACTGGTAAAATTTCTTTTGGGATAGACCAGTTGTTGTATGGTGGAGGTTTATGGTGCTATCTAGAACAGTTACAATCTTCTCTAAATAATTCTTCTAGACAACAACCATCAATTTACAAATATCTTCCGAAGCAAGAAATTTTATCTAAGCCAACCAATAATCAGTTACTCAAATCTTTTTTTCAACCTGAATACAATAATAATGAAGATTTAAATACACTTTATGCAAAATTGGGAGATGAATTTTTTGAAAAAGGAGAATATACAAATGCGATCGTTAACTATAGTAAAGCGTTAAAAGTTACATCTAGCGATATTGATTTATATTATAAACGAGGTTTGACTCACTATCAAATAGGTGATTACGAAGCTGCGATCGCAGATTATTCTCAGGCAATCCAGATAAATATTCAGGATGCTAAATCTTACAATAAACGAGGTTTAGCTCTGTCTCAACTAGGTCGATTAGAAGAAGCAATTAATGATTATACTCAGGCTATTAGAATTAATCCTAATGTTGCCGTAGCTTATAAAAACCGCGCTGAAGCTCGTTCTCATATAGGAGATAATCAAGGAGCAATTGAGGATTATACCCAGGCAATTAAAATTAATCCTCATTATGCTGATGCTTATAAAAACCGTGGGATTGCTCGTTATTTATTAGGTTCTCAGCCGGGATTTCCTCAAGCAATCAAGATTAATCCAAAAGATGCCATAGCTTATAAAAAGCGTGGTAATGCTCGTTCTGATTTAGGAGATTTTGAAGGAGCAATTGAAGATTATACTCAGGCAATACAGCTTAATCCTAATTATGCCGATGCCTATTATAACCGTGGCAATGCTCATTCTGATTTAGGAGATTTTGAGAGAGCAATTGAAGATTATACTCAAGCAATACAAATTAATTATAATTATGCCGATGCTTATTACAATCGTGGCAATATTCGTTTAGAAATAGCAGATAAACAGGGAGCAATTGAAGATTTTCAGAAAGCAGCAGACATCTATCGTAAAGAAGGTAAGCTAGAAGCACTCAAAGATACACGAGAAAGAATATTAGATTTAGAAATAGAAGAATCATTAGATATTTTAAAATTTTAGCAAATTTGTGAATTCTGATAAATCAGCTATGTTTTAGATACCCATATTTTCAGAGGATGTTTTACAAGTCTCCTTGTCAGGATCAAAAATTTATGCTTTTGGCGATGCTTGGGTTGGACTACACTAACGCAAACTCACAAAAATTCAGAAAAATCCCAAAACAAGGCACAGTACAAGCCTGTAATAAATAAACCTAGCAGGGGTCATATAACAAAACCGCCTGCCAGGAAGGTATAGTATATTCTGGCCATGTTTGATTAGGTTAGCGCTTATTTATAAAAAATAAATGCGTATCCCTAGATACAATAACTAAATACTTTGGAAAAGACAGTTAAGAAAAGTGACTAAATAGGTTAATTTCCAATTAAAACCAAAAATATCCCAAATGTAGAGACGAGGGGACAAAAGAGAATTATTGAACAAATTCCTTCTTTGTCTCTTGCCAATGCCCAATCCCCAATACCCCATAATATAAGAAAGCGCTTCACACTTCTTAAATAATCAGCTTTATTAGAACAATGGCGAGAGACTTGCGGGGATTCATTAAAATTCTGGAAGAAAAGGGACAATTACGGCGTATTTCAGCTTTAGTTGACCCAGAATTGGAAATTGCTGAGATTTCCAACCGAATGCTGCAAAAAGGTGGCCCAGGGTTGTTGTTTGAAAACGTCAAAGGCGCTTCCTTTCCGGTGGCGGTGAATTTGATGGGAACTGTGGAAAGGATTTGCTGGGCGATGAATATGCAGCATCCAGAGGAGTTGGAAACTCTGGGTAAAAAACTAAGTATGCTGCAACAGCCAAAACCACCGAAGAAGATTTCCCAGGCGATAGATTTCGGGAAAGTATTGTTTGATGTGGTGAAAGCGAAACCAGGACGAGACTTTTTCCCCGCTTGTCAGCAAGTTGTACTTCAAGGTAATGATTTAGATTTAAATAAGTTGCCTTTGATACGTCCTTATGTTGGTGATGCTGGCAAGATTATCACGCTAGGACTCGTAATTACCAAGGATTGTGAGACGGGTACTCCAAATGTAGGTGTGTATCGTTTGCAACTACAATCTAAAAATACGATGACGGTTCACTGGTTATCGGTGCGGGGTGGGGCGAGGCATTTGCGAAAAGCAGCCGAACGTGGGAAGAAATTAGAAGTAGCGATCGCACTTGGTGTAGATCCTCTAATTATTATGGCAGCAGCTACACCCATCCCTGTAGATTTATCAGAATGGCTGTTTGCTGGACTTTACGGCGGTTCTGGTGTGCAGTTGGCGAAATGTAAAACTGTAGATTTGGAAGTTCCCGCCGATTCCGAATTTGTCTTGGAAGGAACAATTACACCAGGGGAAGTCTTACCAGATGGGCCTTTTGGCGACCACATGGGTTATTACGGCGGCGTTGAAGATTCGCCTTTGATTCGCTTTGAGTGTATGACGCACCGGAAAAATCCGATTTACTTAACAACATTTAGCGGTCGTCCACCTAAAGAAGAAGCGATGATGGCGATCGCACTAAATCGCATTTATACGCCCATACTGCGCCAACAAGTATCTGAAATTGTCGATTTCTTCCTCCCAATGGAAGCTTTGAGTTACAAAGCAGCGATTATTTCCATTGATAAAGCATATCCGGGACAAGCACGACGGGCAGCTTTAGCGTTTTGGAGTGCTTTACCACAATTTACCTACACCAAATTTGTAATTGTTGTGGATAAAGACATAAATATTCGTGATCCGCGTCAAGTGGTGTGGGCGATTAGTTCCAAAGTTGACCCAGTGCGGGATGTGTTTATTTTGCCAAATACACCTTTTGATACCTTGGATTTTGCCAGTGAAAAGATTGGCTTAGGTGGACGGATGGGAATTGATGCGACTACAAAGATTCCGCCGGAAACAGACCATGAATGGGGTTCGCCTTTAGAATCCGACCCAGATGTGGCGGCGATGGTAGAGAGACGATGGGCGGAATATGGTTTAGCAGAGTTGCAGTTAGGAGAAGTAGACCCAAATTTGTTTGGTTACGATATGAAGTAACCCAATAAACTTTAAATAAAGCAACAAAACCCTAATGTAGAGACGCGATTTATCGCGTCTTGCAAAGACCAATTATCTACACTAAGAACCCTGAACTGAAACGTATTATGTTATAAATCATGCAGTAAGAGGAGAAAAATATTCTACCTTCATATCTGCTGTTATTTTAGTACTAAAATTCTTTTTAGATAAGTATTTAATAAACTTATCTTTAATTTGCTTGGGTAGATTATGAGATAGAAATCAAACTCAAATCTTAGGTACTGAAGCAAAAAAATTGAGTAAATTATGACAAAAAAAGTGAAAAAGGCACCCTCAAAGTTAGTAACAGGATTGGTATTTAGTTGTATTAGTGTGATGCTAAATACAGGTATAGCTCATCAAATAGCTTTAGCGAAATCGATTAATCCCCAAAAGTGCGATATTCTTGCCTACGTGACCGATACAGATCCACAAGGTTTAAATGTGCGGAGTGGTGCAAGTACAAATAACACAATTTTAGGACAAATACCTATCAACGAAACAGTTCAAGTTATTAGTGCTACTGGAGATTGGGTACAGATTACTAATGCTAGTAATGGTTTTCAAGGAATTGGATGGGTATTTGTGCCAAAGTTAGGTTTAACAACACAGGGCTACGGTACTAATGGCGTAGATTTATATGCTAGTAATAGTCAAGAAAGCCAAAAAGTCAGAACAATTCCTGCGAATACGGCTGTCAAATTGTTAGGCTGTCAGGGAGATTGGGCGCAGGTTGAATATCAAGGTGTTAAAGGTTGGTTGACAAAGGAAGATCAATGTGGCGCTGCGCTTACGAGTTGTTCTTAGAACCTCACCTCTACTTTTCTTGCTGTCAGCAAGCTATCGATTAGCGGAATATTTGTTAATCAAAATATAACTTAATTGAAAGAAGGGTTAATTTCCCTGACTAACTTTATCTGCGATCGCTTCCACCTCAATTAAAACAGGCGATCGCAATTAGTGTTATACCTGGCAGACACTACTAACTCGACACAGTGAGCGCAATTAGCGCGTAGTTGTGTCCCGCAAAGATAACACTACTTAGCTTTAACGGTATAATAAATTGTTATGCCCTGCTGCATCTCCTTCACCATACCAATAAATGTCAGATCAACCTGCACCAGAAATCGAACTGCTCCGTGCGGCTTACGCGGCCTTCAACGCACGAGACATTGACGCTGCCCTTGCCCTCATGACTCCAGATGTGGCTTGGCCGAAAGCGTTCAAAGGCGGTTTTGTCCGTGGGCCTGAAGAAGTTCGCGCTTACTGGACGGAGCAATGGAGCGAGATCAATCCGCACGTCGAGCCGGTTTCCTTTTATTCGGAGGAGGACGGGCGCATTTTGGTCGATGTGCATCAGGTCGTGCGTGACTTGGGTGGAGCCGTTCTTGCCGATGAGCGCGTGGGTCATCGATTCACCCTTGAGCATGGCTTGATTCAAGTCATGGAAGTCACGCTAGTAGGTTGAGTGGAGTGAAACGCAACCCAACATTACCACTAAATTTTATATTAGATTACGCGATCGCTGCACCCAACCTACAAAACTATGATTCTCAAGGTAGACGAGGTTTAATTGTTATTTTGGAATTCATCTAACTTAGCCCGCACTGCTTGGATATCCTGCCACATCAACCATTTAGGCGCACCTCTTTCTTTAGAAGGGTTACGCAGTAAGTACGAAGGATGAAAAATCGGCATACATAAACGCCCTTCCCACTCCAGCCACTGCCCGCGAATTTTCGTAATCCCTCGCTTATCGCCAGTGATGCCTTTGACAGCAGTTGCACCTGTTAACAAGATTATTTTCGGGTCAACTAGACGAATTTGTTCTAGTAAGTAGGGTAGACAAGCCGCCACTTCTGTTGGAGTAGGAACTCTATTATCTGGCGGGCGACATTTATTTATATTAGCGATATATACATCATGCTCGGTAGTTAGATTCACCGATGCCAGAATTTTCTCCAGCAATTGCCCCGATCTACCTACAAATGGTAAACCAGTTTCGTCTTCATTTTGACCAGGCGCTTCCCCAATAACCATAATTGGGGCTTTGAGATTGCCGCGTCCGACGACAGCATGAGTCCGAGTGTCTCCCAATGGACAACGGTGGCAGCGATCGCAATGCTGTGCCAACTCCGTTATGGTGGAATAAGTTCCGGGAGCGATCGCAATTTTAGCGTCTGTGGGAATTAGTTCTCGTTGGTTAAAGGTTGAGTCGTCGAAGAGGCTGAGTTGAGTTTCGCTGCTCATGAAAATTAGGATTTTGATATCAGCGCCAGCTGTTTTATCTGAGTTAAATACTGCTCTGGTTGCAGATTTGTCTGAATAAATAGACTTTTGCTGAATACTTAATTATTTATACAAAATCTTATTGTATCAGTTAAGTTGAGACAAAATTCAGTCATGATAAAAGCAGTGCCGTCCTAAGATGCTGGGGGAAACCCATGTCACAGACCCCGCTTTTTGCCGATCGCACCCATGCGGGTGAGTTATTAGCGCGAGTGATTCAGGATGTTTTGACTCAGCAAACTATTGCTTCTGGGATAAAACCTGTACCAATTGTTTATGCTTTGCCAAGAGGGGGTGTACCAGTAGCAGCACCAATAGCACGTCTATTGGATTGTCCGTTGACAATCGTTGTAGCGAAAAAGATTAGCCATCCAGAAAACCCAGAGTTAGCAATTGGTGCAGTGACTACTTACGGAAATGTTCTTTGGACTGATCAAAAGCTATTTCGGTTTAAAGATGATACAAGGTTGCGCGAAGTGGCTTTAAATAAAGCTATCATCCAAGCTAAGTCTCTTGAGGCTCAATTAATTACTGCTTGTCCGCAGGTGAATGCCGAGAATGCTACGGCTATTTTAGTTGATGATGGCATTGCTACAGGAATGACAATAGCGGTAGCGGCAACTGCTATCAAAGCACTGTCTCCAGCAGCAGTTTGGCTATGTACTCCAGTTGCACCACAAAGATTGCTACCTTGGTTAAAACAGTGGGGCGATCGCACAATCGTCTTGGAAACACCAGAACCCTTTTGGAGTGTGAGTAATTTCTACGCGGAATTTACCCAAGTTGATACATCAAAGGTTCTCAGATATCTTCAGCAACAAAATACAATGGGGCCAATGGATGTATCCGAGTAATTTTAAGTTTGAATTGTTTTCTTCTTTTATTTTTAACTATTTGAAGATGTTCCTTCCTGGTATTGCATAGCTTTGGCATAATCACCCAAGGCGTAGCAAGCGACTCTCAAACGATCAAGAGCTTCTTCTTCACTACGACGGTCTTTGATATTCCTAGCTAAGAGCAAACGTTGTTCATAATATGTAATTGCTTTGTTATAGTCACCCAGAGCTTCACAAGCAACTCCTAAACTACCTAAAGATTGTTCCTCGCTACGTTTGTCTTGAATTTCCCTAGCTAAGAGCAACCTATCTTCATAATACTTAATAGCTTTAGTATAATCACCTAGAGCATAACAAGCATTACCCAGATTTTTTAGTACCTGAGAAGCACTGCGAACATTTTTTAAGGAGCGTGCTAGTACTACACACTGCTCATAATAAGCGATCGCTTTAGGATAATTATTCAAAGCATACCAAGCATTACCCAAATTTTTGAGTACCTGTTCCTCGCCCCAGTTATCTTTAAGTTCTCGCACAATCTCTAGGCTTTGCTGCTGATACTCAATAGCCTGCGTAAAGTTACTCAAAGATTTATACACCAATCCCAAATTATTCAGTGCTGCAACTTGACTCCGTTTATCTTGCAGCTGTTGCGTTATTTTCAAACACTTTTCTAGAAACTCAATAGCCTTGTTATGGTCATTCAAATGACGGTATGAATTTCCTAAATGGGAAAGTGCTTGCATTTGCAATGCTAAATCTGAGGTGTTATTGAGCAAAGACAAACACTGCTGGGAATAAGATATCGCACCTTTATAGTCTCCAGCACTATAAGTTACCAATCCTAAAAAAGAAAGCGCCTGTGCCTGTTTTTGCAAATCCCCAACTCCCTGAAACAGCGCCAAAGCTTGTTGTAAAGACTTCAACGCCGCAATTAATTCACCAGCTTGCTGCTGTTGAATTCCTTGCCGTAGTAGCTTGGATGCTTCCGATAAATTGTCATCATTTTCCTGTGGAGGTAGTATTTCTGCATGTGAACCAGAGCCAAATTCATGAGTAATTGTATTACGCTTCACTGGTTTTAAGTATGTTATGGGTAATTCTAGGGGAATTGTATTTTTCGATCTATTATTCCATTCGCCTTTAGGCATCAACCCCTTCCTTTAAAGTCTGGTGGTAAATATAGTATTCCCAAAACTAGAAGGTATCTTTCATCAGGTTGGTTGAACGCATCATTTAACGCTTTTACAATCAACATCTGCGCTGTATGTATGGTACAGACTCTCTCGTACCTCCATTAAAATTTTTCCTAGCATATTTTTACCGCTACCATCGGCTCCACAACCCCAATAAAAATCGATGGGCGAGTTTTCAACAATTTCTGCATTGCCTGTGGAAAGTAAGATATTCCTAATATCTGTATGAGTTTGAAATTTACATAGCACAGCTTGCCGCATGATATCGTCTTTAACTTGTTCCCAATCTTGACGTAGTGGACGGGTTCTCTCACGTCCCATTCTTGCCGCATCTTTAGGTGTTTTAACTTGGCGGATTTGTTCTACATGAGGTGTATCTACAAACTTTTGCGCTTGAAAGTAGTGTTCGCTGGTTGACCAATACAATCCATCTAATTGAAACCCATGGGGTGAAAAGTTAGAGAAACAACCATATTCTTCACGAGTGCTATAAAAGTAGATTGTCATAGAAGTTTATCGGCATTCGAGATATAGTTTGAATTAATTATTACTTATTTATACCAATTTTCTATCAAATTTTACTTCATAATTAATTCATTTACCGAGCCGTTTCTTTATATACTACCTAGACTTTATAATTCCTTTAATAAATATTAAGTGCATCATCATGGAGAGTAAATATTACTTATTTATAACAGTTTGCTGAAGTTAAGATAAGGAATATTAATAATTAATCCCCCCTTTCTTCCTGAAAAAGGGGGGCTATGTCCCCTATTTCTGAGAGTACTTGGGAGGATATTCAAGAGATAAATGCCAATAATCTACAATTATTAATTATTTATTCAAGTAAAACACACCTGTAAAAAGTTAGGTGTTGATTCAAGCAGCAGGTACAGATACATTAGCCACAGAGCCATTATTTAGGATAGGTTGGCGGGTTTTCAAGTCAAATTTGAATCCATGTGGCAAAATGTGAAGCTTTGCTCCGCAAATCGCCAAAGATTCATCCTTTAGAATTTCGCCCATATTGTTGTATGTAGCTTCTGATTCATCAACAATTGTCACTGCACCTTCACCAATTACTTCAATTTGATTATCGGTTACGACCATAGCGGTATTCTCGTCAATACCGAATCCTAGAACAGCAGGTTCTAGTATCAAAGCTGAAATTAAGCGTCCCAAGCGTCCACGCTGGGAAAAATGCTGGTCAATTACCACTCCTGGTAAAAAGCCTAGACCAGGGCCCATTTCAACTGTTTCAATTCGAGGATGCGTTTGAGAATCACCTTCAACGATCATTTTATCTGGCATCACGGCAGCACCCGCACTTGTACCGGCGATAACTACACCTTCCGCGAACCTTTTATGAATGGCCGCATCGATTTCGGTATCCTTGAGGATATTGGTGATGCGAGCTTGATCTCCACCGGTAAAAAATACCCCAGTTGCTTTATGAATTGCTTCTAATGCGGTAGATGATGATGCGTCTTCACGGGTTTCTGTATCAATAATCCGAACATTCTCGGCTCCCAACCGCTCAAAAACTCTAATATAATTTTCTCCCACTTCTCTTGGTAATTCGGTCGCGGCAGTCATAATAACAATGTATGCCTTCGTACCCCCAGCGCGTCGCACAAAGTCTCGCAGAATTTGGGAATCTCCTTCCTTATCTTCAGCTCCTCCAATAATTACCAACTGCCGTTTGAAATTACTTTCCACCATAATGCCCCCTGATATGAGTTAATAAATTTCACTAAACCATGACAATTAAACTATCAAATCATCCTTGTGGTAGATTACCTGATAGAAGGTAGTATGGAAATTTGCGCTTGCAATTAGACCAAAAGATTTTTCAAGAAAATTACATCCGAAAAGAGCTATCTTCAGAATTAATTTCCTTTTACTAAATAAAAGCCCTAAAACCAACTGCCTCTAGAAAATATCTCTAGAGGCATTATTGACTGCGTTTCTAAATTGCCGATTAAAAATTTATCATCCAATTGTTGGTCTTAACTCTTGCTGGTTGCAAATTAGATATCTGATGGTAAATCCTAATGAATGCGACTTCTGTAAAGTAAGTTAGTCAAGAAAAAACGTGCTTGTTCTAGTGGGAGATGCCTGGGTTTACCTTGGTAAACGATTTGATATTCGTTTATGTCAGGCCCATCACCATGACCAGAGATCAGCTTTTGGTGAAAAGCTTCCTCAGCAAGTTCTCGAATTTCATCTCTTAGATCAGCTTGTGTGCTATTCATACTTTGCTGTCTTTTCAATACCGCATATTTACTTATACAGATTTTGGGACACGTGTTGCACCTTTCAAAGGTTATATCTTTGCCCATTCATGAGGAAGAGAAATTTAATTATGCCTTGAGATAGTTAAAAATGCTTACTAATAGGGTTAGTGTAGGTTCTGATTAGATCAATGGCTTTGCCATCACTCTCCAACAATTAATCTGAATCAGCTTCCAATGAACAAGTCTGAGTAACGATAACTCAGCATAGAAATTTCAGGGTGTTTAGTTAGCCAAAGGTTCGTAATCAATGGTTCTACAAAAAAACAGTGACTTAGTTCGTATTAATGCTAGAAGAACGGATGTATTCGATATTTTCAACTTCAAGCATTATGTTGGCCCCAACCCATATTTAGATGCAGGGGCGCTAGTATTTGACTTTGCTCTAGTTGACTCTAGAGAGCCTTTGCCCATAGAAGATTATATTGCAATCATTGGCGATCGCTATCCAGATCTGGGCAGTCAAAGCTACGAGTCCCATGCCTATCTATTTGCCCAAGCTGTGTCCGAAGTCGGAAAGCTTGATATGGATTTGCACCTTAAGCATTGCAGTGTTAAGCCATATCCAGATTTCGCGCGAATTAGCGTCCAATCACTACATGAACGCACCACTAGAGAGGTCGTTTATTTTGTTTGGGATTGGTTTGAAGCCATTACCCAAGACGAAGACTTTAACTTTGAGGAGCAGCTAGTGAGGCTGCAAAATAGATTTCGCGCATCTGTTTATGGTGGCCCCACAGTTTACGCTTTATTGCGAACAGCCTACGAGAAAGGTATTCCCGCCTTTTATTTATGGGAAGAAGGATTAATGCAATACGGCTTTGGAAAAAAACACGTCCGAGGAGTAGCAACCACATTTAACTGTGATAGTCATCTCGATTCAGAATTTACCACCCGTAAAGATGACTGCAAAGCATTTCTAAAAACCTTGGGTTTCCCAGTCCCTGAAGGCGATATCGTCTTTTCTGAAAAGGAAGCTTTGACGGCAGCTAGACAAATTGGCTACCCAGTGGCAGTTAAGCCAGTGGTAGGTCACAAAGGAATTGGTGTTACAGCTGACATACAAGACTCAAAAGAACTGGAATCTGCTTATAATAGAGCATTAGCAGCGATTCCTGAAGATCAGATAACTCGGATCATTGTTGAGAAAAGTATTTCAGGATCAGATTTTCGGATGTTGTGTGTGAATGGCAGATTTGTCGCCGCCACAGAACGCCGTCCAGCATCGGTTGTCGGTGATGGGTACTTAACGCTTGCAGAATTAATCCGCCTAGAGAACCGCAAACCTGCACGTTTAGATACGCCCACCTCACCCATGAGTAAAATTCAGATTGATGAAGCGATGGAACTTTACTTACAGGAACAGCGCTTATCACTTGACAGCGTGATTGAAAAAGGACGCACTGTTTACCTGCGTAAAGTTGCTAATCTTTCAGCCGGAGGTATGAGCATTGATGCAACCCACACAGTTCACGATGACAATATTATCTTGGCGCAAGATATTGCCCAACATTTCCAGTTGACTTGCCTTGGTATTGATGTCATTACCAAAAGTCTCTCCGAATCTTGGAAATCTAGTAACTTCGCTATCCTAGAAATCAACGCTGCACCAGGAGTTTTAATGCATCTTAAACCTTCTGAAGGTGAAAGTGTTGATGTACCTTCTCATATTCTAGAAACCTTTTTTGAGTCGGGTACAGATTCGAGGATACCGATTATCACTTTTAATAAAATCTCAGTTGAAGAACTGCAAACGACTATTGACCATATCCTTTTGCAACATCCCAACTGGACAATTGGTGCTGTTTGTCGTGATGCAGTTTTTGTAAATCGCTCGAAAAAAGTATTAAGCAAAAATTACAATAGCAACGTCCAAACTTTGCTCCGTCACCCCAAAGTTGATTTGCTGATTGCCGAATATGCGGAAGACATCTTAGATGAAGAAGGGATGTTTTACCGGAGTAGTAATATCGTAGTTTTGGATAATCCCAGCGAAACTGAGATGATGCTAGCGCGAGATGTCTTTGATAGTTCTACTGTGGTGATTAGAAAAGGCAACGATATTTCTATCCGTCGCAAAGGGTTGATTGAAGATTATACTTTGGCTGAAGATGAACCTTTTACACGGGTTTATTTGAAAGAAACTGGAACGATTTTGTGAGCTAGCTTAAGAGGTTGGTTTAAAAGTTATCGGCTGGCTGTGTTCTAGGCACTTTTTTATCTCTCTAACCCCTCTTTTTTAGGCTACGGTGTATACACATACCTCTACAAGATCAAAATGTTGTAGATCCTCCTAAATCCTCCTTAAAAAGGAGGACTTTGAGAGTTTTTTGCTTGCTTAAAAATTGGGGTTTGGGGATAAAAAAGTTGTGAGAGATTACATGATTAATTCTAATTGATACAACGTAAGATAAATTATATTCAGAAATTTTTCTAATAAATTGGGTACTTTCACTATATAAAAATATCTTGGGATAATCTAATTAGGATAGTAAATACTATACACTTTCAGAATTTATTGCTATTTAGCTAACTTTAATATTAATTCAATCATGTGAAAATTTTGATTTCTATTTAAAACTAGAGACGAATGATTTTAATTAAATAGTTTACATCTCTATCTATTAAAAAATGCTAATCATTGACATTCAATCTTTAAAATTACTTATTGCTAAAACCGCTTCAATCTATCCATAAAAATAATCAAACATCTATCTTGGGGATAACTAATTGGTTCAGAACTTCATTTAAAATTTATTTAAACTACAACATTTTATTTAATTTTGAGCCTCTATAAGTACACCATAGGGGCTTTTTTCTTGCTAAAATATTCCCAACTAGAAATTCACACTATTTAATCTATCTATAGGACTAACCTTACATCCGCATTGAGGTTATCTGATGAATTTGGAATAACCCTTACAATTTCAGAGATAATAAGATTTTATTTCCAGGCTTGAGAGATTTAATATGTATCTGTGAGGCTTTGATTGCGAATATATAGTATATAGCGATTTTGCAATGACTTGTAAAAACGAACACTAGGATAACTGAACTGCTCCAACCTATCGATAGGACTACCCAAACGTTTAATTATGATCCCGAATTGTAGGCTTCATTCAGTTTGCTTGCTGACTCTTCTAATAAGCGTTGTTCATAAGCATTTCTTGGTAACACCAATTGGCGCTCAATGCCGACTGAGCTAATGATACATGGAAGCCCAAGAACAATTTCATTGCCAATTCCATAGTTAGAATCTGCTCTCACTGATACTGGAAATATCTCCTTTTCATCTCGCAAGATGCTATCAACTAACTGACAAACTACCGTTGATATGCCATAGCTAGTATTTCCTTTACGTTCAAAAATGCTATTGCCTCGTTTACGGGTTAACTCTGCGTACTCTTGCTGAATTTGTTCCAGCGTTACTCCTTCTGGGATAAAAAATTCCGTTAGCGCAATTCCCCCAATAAATGCACTAGACCAAACGATAAATTCACTGTCTCCATGCTCTCCAATTACATAAACATGAATGTCTCGAAGAGCAACATTCAGTCGTTTCCCAAGTTGATATCTTAGTCTAGCAGTATCAAGAACAGTTCCCGAACCGAAAATTAGGTTTTCTGCTCTTGTGGAATTGGCGATCGCAATCCGTGTTAGTACATCCACTGGATTGCTAACAATGATTACGATTGAATTCGGTGCAACTCGATCCAATTCTTTCATCGTCAAACGAATGATCTCTGCATTGTCACTCAACAGGTCTAATCGGGTCTGTCCAAGTTTCTGCTGCACCCCAACAGTTACAACAATCACATCAGAATCAGCTAAATCCTCGTAGTTGTTTGATGGTATAATTTCCATCTCTTCAAGTAAAGGAATGCTGTCTTCAATATCCCATGCTTGCCCCTCAGCTTTTGATAAGGTTCGGTCAAAAAGAACGACTGTTACACATTTACGGAGTAGCACTAAAGCATTTGCTACATCTGCACCCACATTCCCTGCACCAACGACACCGACCTTGGATGTTTTAGGACTCATGTTATATTTACTTTTTGTAACTGCATCAATAGGTTAATGTTAACTCCAAAACAAGCCCTTTCAAGGTCTTCTGTAATGGGCTAATTTCTAATTTGGTTAACAGAGATGAAATATCTGTTGGGTGGATAAAAATGTTGCACTTGGCATTTATAATAAAAAACTGTTTATTAACTAAGACTTTCCAAAAAGTATATGCAAGATAACTCAGAAATTGATCGCGGGGAGATACAAAACTAGTGTCAGACCTAACTAATGTTTTCTCAATTGCGACAGGTGCAGTTCCTGGTGCGCTGTCTCGGTTTTATATTACAGAATGGACAAAAACTAAATTTGGGACAAAATTTCCCTATGCAACATTTGCCATTAATTTAACTGGATGTTTAGCGATGGGTTTCTTTTTCACGATTTCTAAAGGAATTACAGGCTATCCCAAGGAATTGGATTTACTGATTAGAACTGGATTTTTAGGTTCTTACACCACATTTTCAACCTATGGCTTTGATACTCTAACCCTATGGCGTAGTAAACAAAAGACTGCGATGGTCTTTTATTGGGCAGGGAGTGCAATTATCGGTTTGGGAGCGGTGATTTTAGGAGCAGCGATCGCCAAGCTTTTCGTGAAGTAATTTCCTCAATTCATAACAAAGATTGGGATATACCTTAAAGCAACTTTGAAAACAGTCTTTACAGAAAAACCATACACGTTTTTAGGTAAAAAACAATGAATCTTTTAAAAAGACGTTATTCGCTAGCTGTGGCGATCGGGGCGATTTTTGGAGCGTTGAGTCGTTTTTATGTAACCGAATTTGCAAAAGCTATTTTTGGAAGAGATTTTGGCTTTTACGGCACATTCTTTATTAATGTGACTGGCTGTTTAGTGATTGCTTATATTCTGACTTTAGCAACCGAGAATTTTCGGATCATTTCGCCTGAACTTCGCCTGATGACGACAACAGGCTTCTGCGGTGCATATACCACTTTTTCAACCTATGGTTTGGAATCAAAAGGTTTCTTAGATAAGGGCGATATCACAATGCTATTAATTTATTTTGTTGGTAGTGCGATCGCCGGGATGATTGGTATCCAAATCGGTGTTTTATTAGCCAGAGCAAGCGCTCAAAGTTCTTAAGAATTTTTATTGTTTTTGATAAATTCGCGTTTAACTACTCAGTTACCCGATCTGTTAAGCAAGAAAAAATTTAGGGAATATTAAAGTATCTATAAGCGGAAAATAGAATATGCAAGTGCTATTTAGTAACTTAGCTTGGATTTATCGCATATTAGCAAGTTTTATAATCATCTTTCTAGAGAACAGCTGTGTGAACGCTCAGGTGACTTCAGATGGTAGCCTCAATACCACTGTCTCTACAAACGGTCTGAACTTCACAATCGATCAGGGTACTGCTACAGGTGGTAATCTTTTTCACAGCTTCAGTCAATTCTCTGTGCCTACTGGAGGTTCTGCTTTATTCAACAATGCCAATACCATCCAGAATATTTTTGCGCGAGTCACCGGGGGTAGTGCATCAAATATTGATGGTTGGGTTCGTGCAAATGGTACTGCCAACATATTTTTGCTCAACCCCGCAGGGATTTTATTTGGCCCCAATGCTCACTTGAATATTGGAGGTTCTTTTGTTGCCAGCACTGCTAACAATGTAATTTTTGCTGACGGTACCAATTTTAGTACCATTAATACCACCACACCACCTTTATTGACTATGAGTGTACCTGTGGGGTTACAATTGGGAGCCAATGCTGGCCCCATTACTGTGCAAGGGCCAATCACAACCAACTCCTTGTTAAGAACGCCCACACTATCGTTAGTTCCAAATCAGACTTTAGCCTTGGTAGGTAGTCAGATCAATGTGGATAGTGCCAATATATTTGCCTCCGATGGGCAGATTGAGTTATGGGCAGTAAAAAATGCTCAGGTAGCAATTAACAACCAAACACCTTGGGAAATAACGAGTTATGCCGATACTGCAAACTGGGGGACAATTACACTCCAGCAAGTTTCCTTAATCGATGCAAGTGGAATTAACGGAGGAGCAATTAATATCCGTGGACGTGGGTTGACAATGCAGGATGGATCAAATATTAGTTCGACTACCTTTGCTGGTCAAGGTAAGGGCATTACTATTAACACAACAGATTTTGTCAATCTTTTAGGCATTTCCGATCCAAATCAACCATTATTTTCTGGTATCAAAACTTCTGTAGGCAATACATTTGGAGTACTTGCGCTTCCGGGGCCAATAGCAACAGGACGAGCAGGCGATGTCACTATTGAAACTGGAAGCTTACGGTTAGCCAATGGGACTTGGCTTCAATCCGCAACTTCTGGCGATAACTCGAGAACCGGAGATGTGACTGTTCGTGCTACTGATGTGGATCTAATAGGATACGAAAATTTTACTGGATATATTGTAGATACAATTGGCAGTTTAATTGTCGCTGGAAGCAACAATCAGAGTGGACAAGTTACTGTTGATGCTCAACGGATTCGCTTACTCAATGGTGGTCGTATCAGCAGTAGCATTTTAGGGGGGAATGGTGAAGCTGGAAAAGTTTCTATTCGAGCTGACGAGAGTTTGGAGATTCGAGGAGCTAGTTTTTATGATGGTACTTACGGTGGAGGTATATCCAGTGCTGTTCTCAGTTCGATGGAAGCTGGCACCACAGGTCAAGGAGGACAAATTACTATAGATACAGGTAGTTTGGTTGTATCCAGTGGTGGGGCGATTACTAGTGAGCTAGTAGGTTCTCAAGCACTCTTCGGACTACAAATACCAGGAGCAAATGGTACAGCTGGGAGCATTAATATTCGAGCTAAGGATATACAAGTTAGCGATCCGGTAATTGATGGATATAGTCAAAGTGTTACGGGTATCACAGCTTCTATAGGCAATGGTGCTGTTGGTTCAGGTGGGACGATTAACTTGACAGCAGACACTTTACGTGTATTTAACGGTGGACAAATCACCTCATCCAGCCAAGGTCAAGGCACTGCGGGAAATATCAACTTACAGGTAAAAAACATTGATGTGCAAGGTGTCTCCCCAACTTTAGTTAAAGAGCAATATCTCAAGAGTACAATTGCCGCATCCTCAACTACAAACTTTGCGGCTGGGTCAGTAAATATTACAACTGACAACTTAGGTATTCGTGACGGTGCAGAAATTACAGTTAGCAATACTGGTACTGGAGATGCAGGTAATCTCAATATTAACGCCCGTAATGTCTTCTTAGATAATGGAGCCAATCTGCGAGCCGAAGTTAATGGTGGTAATTATGGCAACATTGGCATTTTGGCAAGTGATGCTTTGTTATTGCGGCACGGTAGTCATATTATTACTGATGCTCATGGTACTTCTGTTGGGGGCAATATTAATATTAATGCTGGGTCGATTGTCGCTGTTCCCGCAGAAAACAGCGATATTTCGGCTAATGCTGTCAAAGGAAGTGGTGGTAATATTCAAATCACTACTCAAGGTATTTTCGGATTGCAATTTCAAGACCAACTCACACCCAATAGTGATATTACCGCCAGTTCTCAATTTGGTTTGAGTGGAACAGTAGAAGTGAATACTGTTGGTGTTGACCCCAACTCTGGTTTAGTGGAATTGCCCACGAATGTAACTGACCCATCACAGCAAATTGCTAGTGGTTGTGCAGGTAATCAGGAGAGTAGTTTTGTCGCTACAGGAAGGGGTGGTGTACCGCAAAATCCTATGCAGGAAGTGAGGAGCGATCGCACTTGGTCTGATACGCGCGATATCTCTGCATTCCGCAACACACAGTCAGTACAAGCTCAAATACCCCAACCACAACAAGATATTGTGCAAGCTGTATCTTGGCATCGTAATGCCCAAGGCAAAATTGAGCTAGTCGCATCACCATCTCCTGTAGATATCAAACCGCAGTTAACTTGTGCCGCATTTCCCAGGAGTTAATTTGCCAGAAAAGTACAGGATACTAATAGTTTATATAGGAATCCGGTTTGATTCCTGTTCGCGCAGCGTGGCGTAGCCATATTTACTTGCGTGGATTGGGAATTGGGAATTGGGAAGAAAAGAAAGATACATCCGTACTGAATCGAATGGCACTAAGAAAACCTGAAACCTTTGTTTGAGGGAGGTGTGGGAAGATGGGGAAGAAATCTGGCTCCCCACACTCCCCCCTCTCCCCACACTCAAAAGCCAGTTAAATCACGGGTTTGCGCTTATCTTAGTGCCATTCCGTACTGAATCCAAAAATCAAATAGGAGTCCTATAGTACCTTTTATGTTGAATATGCAGTTACTAAAAAATATAAAAAACGAGGGATGATCATTCCCTCGCATTAACTAATTTTGAATGTTGAATCTAAGCTTTAATCATTTTTCGGTTAAATAACACTAGCAGCAAAAACGAAGTCATTTGCAGTGAGGCTAATCGATGTAATTCCAACTAATGAAGCCAACTCTGTATTTCCGGCTTTCACCAAAGTATCACTACCTTGTTGCAACAGTGTTAAAGCATTAAATTGGCTAATGCCAATACCACCAAGCCCGATTTTATCAGTGGCGATCGCAAAATCAGTCACAATGTTCTTGCTAGTTGGCAGACTGGCGTTAGCAATCCAGAATTGGTCAGCACCAGTACCACCAGTTAAGCGATTACCGCCCTGTTGACCAGCAAATAGCACATCATCACCATCGCCACCAAACAGGGAATCATTCACACTAGAGAAGAGTTTGTCATCTCCAGAACCACCGTAGAGGCGGTTATTGCTACCGTTACTCTTGAGGGTATCGTTACCTGAGCCACCGAAGGACAGTTGACGCGAACCTTCAACTACTGTGAGAGTATCAGCACCTGTGCCTCCGAACAAATTATTACTACCATTGGCTTCTACTACAGCAACTTCGTCATTACCATTGCCACCATCGGCACTAGTGTTACTAGCAGGGCTATTTATGCCAATAAAAACTTGATCGTTACCATCTCCTGTGGACACTGAAGAGGCACTACCAACTAGCACCGTGTCTTCACCAGTCCCAGTCACGATTGTGTTACCTTTAGTACCTTCTACAAAGTCTGCGCCGTCACCTGCAAATAAGGTTTGATTCGGCTTGAGGGTGACATCATCACTATTAGTAGAACCAAATTGAAGGTCTAGTGTTGTTAGTCCAACAGTGCGACCATCAAACCCTGCGGCTGTAAAGTACTGAGTATTGCCTACACTCTGAAAATCCAGAATTGTTGCTTGGCCATTAGCAGTTTCTTCCGAAGTCAAGACTTCTTTAGTGGAGGGAACTACATCCGGGCCTCCCACCAGTGCTTCTGTAATGGCACGACCTTTCAAATCGCCATTACTGGGAATTTCTAACCCTAAAATACGAGCAAGTGTAGGTGTTACATCAGCATTGCTGACGGGCGCATAGTCTACATAGCCTTGTTTAAAGTCGGGGCCAATAGCCTCCATGTTATTGAATGTATCACCTCGACCAAAGCTGCCATGCATCCCCTGCCCTTGCTGCAAAGTTGTATCAGCAATTTCAACCTGAGCTTGAGGGTTGTTTGGGTTGCTTGGATCGGTGCTAAAGGTTTTGAAGTTGATAACTATAGATGGAACTGGTGTTTTAGCATCACCTTTTAGCCCGATCGCACTCAATGGTAAAGCACCTGGGATGTTTCCATAAGCATCGTCTACAAAAATACCACTGATGTAGTCTTTTTGTGAAAGCAAATTCACTACCTGTTTAGCTAATTCAGCATTGCCATTGGGTAGATAAATTAAGTCCGATCCACCATTAGCAGCTACAACTATCTTTGTACCTGGGTCAAGTTGGCCATTAATTACCTCACCTGTACCACCAATTACACCATTCCCAGAAATAGGACGTTGACCTTTTGTGGCATCAACAGTCGTATATTGGATGTGGTTGAGGTCGGGGGGAAGGGTTGTAGGGTTAGGATCGTATAAGGGTAAACCTAGATCGTGAGCCAAATCAATTGCAACAAAACCTGCTGGTAGAAATCCCGGATTTACACCCGCATAAGTTTGGGTGGCAGCATAACTTGTAGTTTTTGTGCCTTGGCTATCAATAGCTTGTTTGCTAATGGTAGAAAAACCGTGGTCAGCAGTAATAAAGACATCAGTAGTCTTGTCTAAGCCAGTGCTTTTAAGATAGTCAAGAAGCTGCTTTAAATTATCATCAGCATTTTTGACCCCAGCTTTGGAAGTAGGGCCATTGATGCCTGGTGTCAAGGTGTTTAAGCTATCACCCTGATTATGTTGACTACCATCGGGATCTCTTGACCAGTAAACCAATGCAAATGGTTTACCATCTTCCTGAAACTTAGGTAAAATTACTTTGGTTGTGGCATCTGCAAAGTATTGTTGTTGAGCGACATTAGCATTTAGAGTCCCTGGAGTTGTATTGTTACCAGCTGGCTGGACTCGCGTTGTCGGTTTTACATTTAGACCAGCCGCTTGTAAACGAGCGACAATATCTGGATCGAGTGGAACAGCAGAAGGTGAACCGGCGGCTGTAGGCGGCGGGGTTGCACCATTGGTGCTGTCATCAATAATTATTGTATCGGGAGTAGGAATAGTACCTGTAGTACCACCTTCTCGGTTAACTTGTGTGACATCTTGGATGGCAACTGGGCCTAGTTTACCAACTGCTGCTGTGTTGAAACCCTGCGATCGCGCGTAAGCTAGGAGTGACTCTTCATCTAAAAAGTTGTTACCGGGAAATTTTTCATCGATATCTCCCAAAACTGCATCATTTTCTATAAATGGTGTGACACTACCATTGGCATTAGGGCTTGGAAAACCAGTGTAAATGGTGTTGCTAAAATCACCTGTATCGCCAAGATAATGCCCAGTTGCGATCGCTGAAGCATTGGGCGTGGTAAATGTGGGAAATAATGAATGGCTATTAGCGAAACTAACTCCCTGCTGACGGACACCATATAAAGTTGGGGTATCAATAGGGTTTACAGAACCGTTACGCAATCCATCCGCAACAAAAATAATGACATTTCTACCGTTGCCATTTGTATCAGCCATGCTTACTATTCCTTAAGTATTGTGAGCTACGATTAATCGCAGCAATTGTGTATCTGTATGAGCAATTCATTACGCTCAACCCAAAAAATTCTTGGCTACAGAAACCTAAATAGTATTTGGCGACAAAATGCTTAGTATCCACACAAAATGGTGCAGACAATTAAATGAACTTAACTTTGGTTACTGTCTCAAAAGATAGTTGTTCAATGTTTAAGGAAAGTTATAAACAAGTTAAGATTTTGGACAAAAAAATCCCCAATTCTTGAAGAAGTTGGGGATCTAATCCTTTAGATAGAGAGCAAATCAAAATATGATTGCAATATCACTCTTTAGAGTTAGCAAAAGCGCTACAGCTTAATTCATTTTGAACATTGAATTTAAGCTGTAATCATTCTTGAGCTAAACGACACTAGCAGAAAAAACGAAATTATTTGCTGTGAGGTTTGTTGATGTAATTCCAACCAATGAAGCCAACTCTGTATTTCCGGCTTTCACCAAAGTATCGCTACCCTGTTGCAATAGTGTTAAAGCACTAAATTGAGTAACACCAATACCACCAAGCCCGATTTTATCAATGGCGATCGCAAAATCAGTCACAATGTTTTTGCTAGTTGGCAGACTGGCGTTAGCAATCCAGAATTGGTCAGCACCAGTACCACCAGTTAAGCGATTACCACCCTGTTGACCAGCAAATAGTACATCATCACCATCGCCACCAGACAAGGAATCATTCACACTGGAGAAGAGTTTGTCATCGCCAGAACCACCGTAGAGACGGTTATTGCTACCGCCACTAATGAGGGTGTCATTACCTGAGCCACCAAATAATGATTGACGAGAACCTTCAACTACTGTGAGAGTATCAGCACCTGCGCCTCCAAGTAAATTATTACTACCACTAGCTTCCACTACGGTAATAACATCATTACCATTGCCACCATCAGCACTGGTATTTTGAGCCGGGCCATTTTGACCAATAAATATCTGATCCTTACCCTCTCCTGTGGATACTGAAGAGTCGCTACCAGCTAGTACCGTGTCTTCACCATTTCCAGTCTGGATTGTGTTCCCTTTAGTACCTTCTACAAAGTCTGCTCCGTCACCTGTGAATAGGGTTTGATTTGGCTGAACGATAATATCATCGCTGGTAGTAGAGCCAAAGTTAATTTCTTCAGTTTGAGGTTGACCTAAACCAGGAGCAAGGTTAAGGGGCTTCTCCAACTTCAGCAGTAGAATTTCATTGTTGTCTATGACTGGATTTTGAGGATCATTTCCAGGACGACCTGTAGAGAAGGGATAATTGTTGTCATTAGCAACCAAAATGGTGTTTTTGTCAACAACTAAAACGTTTTCAATTGTGACAAATGGGAAGTCAAAGGTGGTTTTGCCATCTCCATTCAGGTCGTTGGGGTCTTGGATGTTTAACAAGTCTGCAACTTCTTCTTTGGCTACATAACCATTAGAATCTGCTTTAGACAAGTCAATTTTGTAGATCCGCTTGAATTTAGCTGAGGCTCCTTGACCACCATCCCTCTCAATGACTAGATACTCATTATCGTTAATGACTGCTAAATCCCCGATCGCATTTGACGCATTATCCAATCTGTAGTACAGCTTTTTATCAGTGTACTTGTGGCTGGCTAAATCAAATTCGTTAATCCGCAAAGCACCAGGAGTATCACCTTGAACTGTACCCTCTAGCAGCATATAGAGCTTGGTTTTGCTGGCGTTAATTGCTCCACCCTCAAAACCTTTGGAGCCACCCAAGTTAGCAAAGGCATCTCCTGAGAGAACATCGGGATTTTGTGGCGATCGCACTACATTATACTGAGGATTGCTCAAGAAATCTCGGACTTTATCACCTGTCTCTGGGAAGTCTGTAAATAGTGCATCTACGCCTAATTGATAGAACTGCTGAAATTCTAGTTCTGGATTACCTTTGTAATCTGCTGCTAAATACAGGTCTTCATCGCGGAAGGTGTAAGGATGAACCTGTAAACCTGCATTGTGAGCATCTTGAACTAAAGTAGTGGGAGCTAAGAGCGTTCTGTCAGCATCATTTACTGCACCATCTCCATTGACATCATCTGCCGAACCATCGTTATTAGCGTCAGTACCTCTGACACTAACAATCATTCGCTTCCAAGGGCCAATGCCATCAGCATAGGTAGCAATTTCAGCCAAACCTTCTGGAGTCCGTAAATCACCATAGGTACGGGTGTCAGTAGTGCCTTCTAAATCATAAGGCTGAGTTTCTATGAGCGTACCATTAAGCTCAATGCCAGCTGCATCTAGAAGTTGAACCAGGGGAATATCTACACCTGCATTAGGCATAATGCGATCGTGGAGATCCTTGAGATTACCGACTTCAAAGGATTGGATGAAAATCCGGCTGGGATCGGTGAAGTTCTCCGCTTTCAGTGTATCGATGAGGATTTCACTGATGTTTCGGTTAATTTTCTCCGTAGTGCCTACATAAGTAGCTTCTTCGGCAGAATAGGTGGGATGCTTAGTTTCGGGATAAATGCCAATCTTTTTACCTGTCTCGGCTTCTACTTCCTTAACCAAGTCGATGATTTCGGCGAGGGTGGGAATTTCAAATTGACCATTGAAGGATTGGTCGCGGAAAGGCACACGCTGTATCGCACCTAAAGTCTTGATTTCTTCTAAAGTAAAGTCTTCAGCAAACCAACCTGTGATTTCTGTTCCATCTAGGCTGACTGTTTTCTTGCGATCGGCAAACTGTGGATACTTGGTAACATCGTAAACGTCTGTGGTTGTATTGCTTAAATTAAGAGTGCCATCAGCATTCAAAATTGCCAAAGCAGGTTCATGGCGAGCAATCAACACGCCATCTTTTGTTACTACTAAGTCTGGCTCAATAAAGTCAGCACCGTCTTCAATTGCTCGTCTGTATGCTTCTAAGGTATGTTCTGGGAGATCGCCACTTGCGCCTCTGTGTCCAATAACTTTAGGTGCTTCTCCATCTAAAGTTTTGAATTGGTCAGGTGTAGCAATGGGAGCTTCCAACAACTTACCACTGGCATCAAAATGCAGCAGGTAGGGGGCAAACTCTTCTCCAACCCAGATTGTCCCATCTTTATCAAAGACGAATGACTCGACATCAAAGTCTGCGCCAGTCAGTAATCTTCCAGTAGTTCCCTCATTCACAATTTGGAAAGGAACTTTGTTGTTAGGGTCAGACAGTTGAATGTAATCTAAAACTTTAACAGTGCCATCGCCATTTTCTGTTCCCTTAAAATTCGGGTCTACACGATTGATTCGTAACAGAAAGTCTTCGCTATTATCTTTGCTACCATAACCATTGTCTGACAGGAAGTACAAAGAGTTGCTGTTAGCAAATTGAACACCGCTAAAACCCTGAATTGGCTGTCCAGGGAAAGGCCCGGTTCTGCCATTGGCTGAAATTTCTGCACCAGAAGCTGGGCCATCACTATAGGTATCAGCAGGTAAAGAAGCAAAACCTACTAACTCAACTTGGGGAACAGGTGTCGCAATTAATAGTTGACCACCCCGGCTGTGTTCACCATTGAGTACATTCAACTGGTTTAAATCTACGTTATTGAGTACACCGCTAGCTTGGACATCAAATAGGTAAGAACTGCGGCCTAGTTGAGGATTAGAAGCGGCTTCGATAATACCAGAGCTTTCCCAAGAACCAAAGCCACTATTAAAAGCAGTACCTTGGGCATTTTGGTCTACTTCAAACAGAGGTTTAACAGTATCGGTGGCAATATCGTAAGACCAAACGCGATCGTTACGTTGCTGGGCATCTATTATTTCCCCACCAAGACCGGCTGTATCTTCTTGGAGTAAGAGTTTGCCATTTTTATCAACAGTTACGTTGTCATAGCTTACTCCTGTATTTGGGCCACCAGTTAGCACCAATTCAAAGTTGCTAACCTCTGCTGTTGGGTCACTTGCATTCAGGCTAAAACGATAAGCTTTACCGTAAGGATTTTCAAAAGTGCCATTAGCTAGTTGATCCTCTGTTCCAGTGGTGACAAAGTAGAAAGTACCTGGATTGTTTGGGTCTTCCGTTATATCTTCCAGACGACGGAAGTTTGTAGAACGCAGCAATCCATTGTCGCTACCATTTACCCAATCACTTAGAGAAGTACCGCTATTGAGTAGTTGATCGTCTCCACGATCTTCTGTACCTTTGGTATCATAAACAGCCGACCGATCAACCTTAGTCCAAGTAGCTTTTACCTTTGTACCTTCTGCTAAGGTTTCATTGTCATATCCTGTTACCTTGAGGACGTACAAATCTCCGTCTTTCAAGCCATTGGGGTCTTCTGCTGTTTGATTACCCACGAACATATATAGTTCGCCATCACCATTGTCTTCGGTTGATATTAGAACTGTTTTACCGGAATTGGTGGCGCGATACTGAGACGCTGCTAGTACGTTTTCTTTGGAGAAGCGACCTAAACCATCTATAGATTGAGCAGTACCATCAGTTGTGACTGCCCAACCCAAACTATCACCATTCTGCTCATCGGCGGTAAAGAATATTGGCCCACCTTCAAAACCATAAGTTGCTAAGTAGGCGGAACAGAATCGACCAAAGGCAATACCTGTTTGGGTTACGGTATCCGATGTAACTGTAATCTTGCCTAACTCGTTGCCTTTGCTGTCAACTGCGTTCTCTATTAGGTCTTTACCACCTACTAGCTTCCAGTTTTTGTCAAATTGCAATAGCGAAATTCTACCGCCTGTAATTTGTCCAGAAATTGTGCTGGAAAAATCTGTTTTAGTAGTGTCGCTTAATTCATGGTTGACAAATACATAGTAAGCATCGTCAGTCTCATAAATGCCCAGACCATCAGGGATGCCTGTAAAAGCATACTTTTCAGTGCCACTGGGAACAAAGGAACCAAATTCTCCCTGTAGCAATGGGATTTCATCGCCAACTGTCAGGAGTTGATTCAGTCTGTAATTTGACCCATCGAGTGCCTTAACATAAGCAGGATCGGTCGTTCTGCCATCTATAACTGGCTTTTGAGCGATTTGGGGAATGGCCGCTAAAAGCTGTCCACCTTCTGCATGATTGCCGTTGAGAATGTTTTGGTCTGGCGCACCTGCTACATTGTTTTTAACGGTGTGAGCCTGTACATCAAATAGGTAAGCACCGCTACCTGGTAATGATTCGGAAGGAATTTCGATAATGCCAGAACTTTCCCACTGTCCTTTGGCATCTGGGTCATTGTACACAGTACCAGCTGCATCTTCATTTAAAGCAAAGACACGAGCGATCGCTTTAGTGGTAGGGTCGAAAGACCAAACAGAAGCTTCTCGGTTTTCTGCTGCCATGACATCACCACCAAAAGAGGTTTGATCCTCTTGAAGCAAGATTTTGCCAGATTTATCAACTGTAATGTTGTCATAGCTGACACCTTTGCCAGGGCCACCCGTCAATAACAATTCAAAGTCACTAATCCCGGCTGTGGGGTCGGAGGTATTTAATTTAAAGCGGTAGAGTCTACCATAGGGGTCTTCAGCTTCGGCTGGATTATCAGTTGCTCCGGCTGCTGTCCCCTGACCTTGTTTATTTTTGGTGCCTGTGGTGACAAAATAGAAAGTTCCAGGATTATTCGGATCTTCGGCAAAATCTTCAATGCGCTGGAAACTAGTGGAATTGTCCGCAGTGTTAACGAAGGTTGTTAAATCTACACCATTTATTTTTGGTGTACCATCTGCATTGAAGACGACTGATTTATCAACCTTTGTCCAGGTTGCAGCTTTTTGAGTGCCTTCGCTAACTTGACCCTCGAATTCTGCACCATTGACTTTCAGAACGTACAAATCTCCGTTTTTAAAGCCATTGGGGTCATCTGTGGTTTGTTGACCTACCCACATATACAGTTCGCCATCATCATTATCTTCTGATGCGAACAACACTGTTTTGTCGGAGTTCTCTGCCCGATACTGGGAAGCTGCAACGACGTTTTCTTTTCTGTAGCGACCTAGACCGTCTAGCGCTTGGGCTGTGCCATCTGGTGTGACTGCCCAACCGCGACTTGCATCACTGCCTTCTTCGGGAGCAAAGTAGACGGGAACCTCTGTACCAGTAGCGTCTACGAAACCGGACTGGGCTAGATAAGATGAGCAGAAGCGATCGAAAGGACTAATGGTTGCTCCACTGCTATTGGTGTATAAACCAGTTTGAGTATTTAAGGTGTAAGTGCCAGTTGAGTCTACTATGGTGTCAATTAGGTTTTTACCGCCGATGACCTTCCAGTTTTCGTCAAATACAAACAGTGACACCCTCGCACCAGTAATCTTTTCACCAGGAAATGTGCTAGAAATATCTGTTGTGACGGAGCCACCTAGTTCATGGTTTACCCAAACATAGTTATAGGTTTTACCAGCAATAGTTACTTGGGTAGCACCTGTGCCATCGGGAATACCAGTGAAGGCATATTTTTCGGTGGCATCAACTTGAGGCGCTTCGTCGATATCAAATGTGTTAGTCAGCAGGGGTACTTCATCCCCTACAGTTAATAAAGGGACAATTATTGTATTGTTGGAGTTATTTGTTGTCTCAACGTAAGCCGATGCTGTTGTTCTTCCGTTCTCAATTGCCATAATTAGAATGTTTTTTGGTGGGTATTTGAATTTAGCTGCATCACAAGCTATTCAAGTTCTCTAATTACATCGCTGATGGAAAAAATCACCTTCTCACTCTATAAACCGGAATTATGGGAGTATTTCAGAATTACAAAAATCTAGTTCGGTTCACTCGAAATTTGCCCTTAATTCCGAATCTTTTTTTCAGAATGATTGGAAGCTAGAGTAATGATGGTCAGATGTTAACTACTAATCTGTGTTGATGAAAAAGTGTGCAACTAAATTCCAAGCTTAAGTTTGTCGATAGTAGTTATGAAAAAAATTGACCATTATTAAAGATGTTTCCATTGAAAGATTAAGAAAAGAATAAGTTAAACAGAAGAAAGGATTAAAATACATTTAAAGAAAAAATTATTTTTGATTCACTTTGTTATATAATCTATTTCTGAAATTACGAAAAGATAAAAGTTGAATTTTTTTAGTTTGAATTGGCTAGCGATCGCATCTAATTTCCTATCCAATAAATAGGCTGTAGGGACGTACAGCTATACGTCCCTACAAAAAACTTTTCTATGAGAAGCTAGCCAACAAATTAAGCCACGACACTAGCCGAGAAAACGAAATCATTGGCTGTGAGGTTAGTTGACGTAATGCCAAGGAATAAAGCCAATTCTGTATTTCCAGTTTTCACTAAGGTGTCACTACCCTGTTGCAATAGTGTTAAAGCACTAAACTGAGTTACGCTAATACCGCCAAGGCCAATTTTGTCAACCCCAACTGTAAAATCAGTGACAATGTTCTTACTAATTGGCAGACTGGCGTTAGCAATCCAGAATTGGTCAGCACCAGTACCACCACTGAGGCGATTACCACCACCTTGACCAGCAAATAGCACATCATCGCCATCGCCACCAGATAGGGAATCATTGACATTAGAGAAGAGTTTGTCATCTCCAGAACCGCCATACAGACGGTTATTGCTGCCGTTACTGGTGAGAGTGTCGTTACCTAAGCCACCGAATAATGATTGGCGAGAACCTTCAATGACTGTGAGAGTATCATTACCTGCTGCGCCAAACAAATTATTACTACCACTGGCTTCTACTACGGTAATAACATCATCACCATTGCCACTATCAGCACTGGTATTTTGAACTGGGCCATTTTGACCAATAAATATGCGATCGCTACCATCTCCGCCGGATACTGAAGAGTTACTGCCTACGAGTACAATGTCATCACCATTTCCAGTCTGGATTGTGTTACCTTCAGTACCCTCGACAAAATCTGCCCCGTCACCTGCGAAGAATGTTTTTCCTGGCTCAACTGTAACATTATCGCTGTTGGTAGAACCGAAACTGCCGGGGAAAGTAGGCTGTACACCTGTCAAGTTAACAGGATTGCGAGGATCGTAACTTGTGGTGTCAATATTTAGAGAATTGGGCAAGGCATTGACTATATTCTCCCAAGGCACCAACTTAAAGTTAGAGTTGACGTTTTCACCATCAATAGTTTTAGCAGGTTCATTAGAGCCATCTTGAGTGACAAATAAACCAAATGGGAAGTTAGGCCCCAGTGGTACGTTAATTACATCAGCACCATCCGACTCTTGCACGCTGTCAATTGACCCATTGTTACCAATAGCAAAGTTACCCACATATTCGTTATTTCCTTCACGAGTGTAGGCAACAAAGGTGCTATCACCTTGGCTGGATGCTAGCAGATAACCTGTGCCGTTTTTGCCGTAGTAGATGGTCAACCCTTCTGCGTCGTCAGTAAGGTGAGAACCACCCTCAAAACGGACACGATCAATCAGCTTGCCTGTTGTGCCGCCGTCCGGTTCTGCCTGGAATTTCCAAATGCCCACATCTTCTTGGGCTATGTAGAGAAAGCCAGTTTCTTGGTCAACTACCATACCCTCTGTTTGGGGAGAACGGTCTGCGGCTGTGGGTGAGGGGATGGTGAACTCCCGCACCAGTTCTGCTCCAATTTGGCCATTACCTTTGTCAATCAATTTGAACTGAGCTATATCTCCAGTTTGGCGGCGACTGGTAAAGACATAGTAATCATTAGTTATGGGGCTACGGTATAAAGTAAGTCCGTAAGAGCTGCGAGTTGATGCCGAATAAGGCGGTTCAAAAGGTAATGCTTGGAAGATAGTAGCAATATTGCTATCGGTGATATCTTCGAGATAGTTACCGTCTGCGCCAGGGTTGGGGTTAATTTTGAAGATTGCTAATTTGTCGTTGTTGCGATCGCTAGCTACGGCAATATCAACCGATTGATTGCCTAATTTAAAACCGTATTGTAAATCAATGTTGTTGTAGCGAATACCACCGGGATTAACTGTCTGCAACAAATTACCAGATAAGTCATAAACCCGCAATCCAGCATTTTTGACTGAGGTTAGTATTAGACTATCAGCAGCATTTGTGGCATTAACATAAATGGCAGGGTCATCAGCATCGGCATTCTGATCTACAGCAGGTAATGCTGGATCTTCATCGTCAAATAAACCAGGACGAGTTTCTACTGTAGGTGCAGCAGTTGGAACCAAGTCTGCACCCAAGGTAAGGATTTGGGTATATTGAGTACTGCTAAAGTTGTTGTCACTCACCAGCACAATAGACTGACGACCATCTGCTAGTTTGGGGCCGAAGGCAAGACCTTCTATATTATCTACTCCTGTAATCGGATGATTTGCATCAGTGGGCAGATTAAGGTCAGTTAAATTCAACAGCAGACGCTTTTGGGCGGGTTTAACAGCTGCTAGTTGTTCAGCGCTCAAACTATTGAGAGAATCGTAGAAACTAATGTCAGTTGCACCTTGCAAAGAAACTTCGTAGATTTTGATGGTATTGCCCACACCTTGGGCAAAGGAGCGTTCTAACGCGAGGAAAGTACCACGATTATCTATTGCTAGTAAATCCGCCAAACCATTGTCAGCAGAGCCTGTACTTGGGTTTGGTGGTTCGGGAATGGCATCGGTGATGTAAAGGTATTCTTTTTCTGGCTGTCCAGTAATCAGATTGTATTGCAGAATCCGAGAAGGGCTGCCACTGGTGAGTGAGGCTTTTAATCCATCTTGGGACAACGCGTTTTCAGTCGCAGTGAATAAGGTTTTCTGGTCAGGTGTAATAGTGAGGCTTTCAAATGCCAGGTTATTGTATACGCCAGATGTCTGCGTATCTCCGGCATCTACAATACCATTGCTGTTAGTATCTTCAACTACTGGCAGGAATTTGCTGGGGACAAAAAGCGATCTTATTTCTTGCCCTGTAGCTAGTGAAAACTCTTTAATAAAGGGATTAGTAACACGACCAGCAGTAGGGTTGACTTCACCTTCAGAAGAGATGAAAACAGTACCATCGTTAGTTAAAGCGATACCTTCTGGGTCAAGGCTGTTGGTTGCAAAAAAGTTGCCGTTGGTATCTTTCAGGGTTGTGACATTGGTAAAATTCACCCCGGAATTGGTAGCAGTGAAGGTATAAAAGCGGGCAGGAGCAACTTGAGAGCGATCGTCTGAGATTGCATAGTAGCGGTTGTTAACAGCATCGTAGGTGACACCAGATAATCCGCCTACTGGAGTTGGTATGCCGTTGACAGTTCCCGCCGCACTATCAGGAATAAAGCCAGTAACGAAGGTAGTCTGCCTTTCAAAACCTACATTGGGAATGGTTTTACCTGCTTGAGTTGGTCTAGTTTGCACATCTGCGAACACCAAGCGATGGTCAGAACTGGGGAAGGGAAAAGTACCCACTGGGGAGAATGTTGGGTCAGTATTCAGTGGCCAAAATACTCCTGAGTCGGCAATTGTCAGATCATCCGAGGGTAGTACGTAATCAGTCCGCAGGTTTCCGGGAGCCGTATCAGCAAAGTCTGCGGTGTCAAAGCTAGGATTTCCTTTGTGGCTAGCGTTCGCACCACCTTGTAAAGCTGCTTGTTGGGGGCCGCCAAGACTGCTAGGAATGACATTAGTATTGATCCCAGGATTTTGCAATAGTTGGCGAATAGCATTGTCATAACTATCACCATCTAGTGGATCAGCATTCTGATCGCCCATAATTACAAAGTCTGAACCAGCAGCGATACCGCCTGTTTTACCCTGGTCATCATAAATGTAATTACCATTACCAGGGGTAATATAATCTGCCCACAAGCGAATCTCGTCATGGTTACGCTTACCGTTGCGGTCTTCAGCGCCATCAAAAGTTGGGGGTGTGGGGTGGCTAACGAGGGCGTGAATTGTCTGTCCGTTTACTTGGATGGGTACATCCCAGTGGCTTTTAGAAGAGAGGCGTAGAACTGATAGTTCCTCCTGAGAATACCAATCATTTGGCTCTGGTGTTGTGGGATCATCAGGAAGCAAGGCATTGGGCATATCCTTCCAGAGAAAGTTTTGGAAGGTGCGGATATTGGCGGTGTCAATGGGATATTTGGATAACAGCAACATCCCGTATTGACCAGGAAAATCACCAAATCCGAAGGCATCATCGCCATATCCTGGTGTGCCTGGGGTTGTCACTACTGTGCCATTGTTGTTGAAGTCAAAGCCAGAGGCAATACCTGTGTTGGAGGGAGCGATATAGAAGTAGGGGTAGTTAACAGGAGTCGTACCGTTTTGGCTGATGGCTAAATAGTTTTGCTGAAAGAGTTGAACTGCCTCTTGGGAGTAGTCAAACTCATTAATTAGCAGGACATCCGGGTTGTTACGCTGGATAATTTCTGCAACAGCTTTTGCTTGAGCATTATCGGGGGTTGACAAATCGGCTGCTAATTTACCTTGAGCGCTGCGGTTTAGAGAAGCATTGAATTGGGAAAAGCGGATTGTATTATTAATTACCATAATTTAGTGCTGGGGTAGATTCAAGTTTTGCGAAGACTAGTGTTTATCTGCGGCAACCACAGAACCAAGTTGCCCAATCAAATCGCTGTAAAAGTGGGGAAAATTTTGAGTGTAAATGTCATTTATATTGCCAGTAAGAGACCGTTAATTGCAAAGTGCATCTTTGCAGTTTAGAGAGTTCGCATTATCAACATGGACAATATAAAATGTGCCTTCCAATTCACTGTTATTAGAGATTGTTAGAAGACAGCTATGTAACTTTTTGTATGAGTTCTTAATTGGGCAATCTCAAAGTATACTGTTCAGATTAAGGAACAGCTAGCAAAAGGTTAAGATAAAAATAATTGTAGGTTTAGAGATATTTTTTCCACAGCAATTATTCTCAGTCATATATCCCAATCCGCTTGGGTTAATTAGAATAGTAGGTTGAGTTGAGAAACAAAAAAAGGCTTGATGATGTTGGGTTTCGTTCCTCAAACTAACCTATATCTGATCTTGTATATATCTTTCTCTAAATAAGTATCAAGTTGTTTGAAAATTGTTTCACTGTGATTTGAGGTACTTTTAAATTCACCTTAACCACCCTTAATTTTATTGGATAATTTAGATGATTTAAAATTTTTGATACCAATAATAATTTTCAAACATCCTCTTAATGATAGATATTTCACCCGATATAAAATAAGGTGGGTAAACAGCCCACCTTAATGTAAATCTGTATTTTAGTATTACCGCGACCGAAAAAACGATATCTTTTAGTTTTGGCGAAATTGTTCTGAACTGGTGAGTAATTCAAACATTAGCGGAAATTACCAGGTTTTAAGCGAACAGAGTTAGGCTGAGACTGACGACGAATTGCTACTCCATTCCGCAAATTGTTTCCAGTACCACCATCTTTGCGATCAAGGAAAGGCTTTAGATTAATGCCACTTCTAGATGAACTAATCCGATTATTGCCACTCCCTAGAAGTGTACGTCCTAAATTATATAATTCATTCCCTCCACTACTGCGATCGCCATAAGTGTTAACGGCTATAGTCTGCTGTCCGTTGTCAGCAGTAGTCAAGTTCTGAAAAATGCTATTGCGGATTACAACAGGATCTTTGCCACGCGGTACTGTCAGCACAATTCTACAGGTTGAGTTAGCTTCTGTTGTAACGCAGACAATATTTTCGTTATTTTCTACAGATGTCTGGAGTTCTTGTAAGCCATCTGGACGATACAGTTCTAAGCGACTGGCAATTGTTGCACAACGTCTTTGTGCATCCCAACCACCGCCTAAAGCCGCAGGTGCTGCCCAAGGAAAGAATTGTCCTGGTTGACTTTGTGGCTGATACATAACGGTATACTGACCGTTGTAAGTTTGGCAGGTAAACCGAGTTGTACCGTCAGATGAGGGTGAAGGAGGTATACCTGTTGATGTGTCTATTGGGACTGATGAGCCACCTGATGGGACTGTTGGTACTACTACACCGTCGCCAGTAGAGTCATATTGTGCCATTGCTGCCGAATTGCCCAGACACAAAGATAAGCCAATACTACCCAAAGATATCAATCGCAGTAGTTGTGATGACATAAATCATCCTCCAGTAGAAATAAGTAGGGAATTGATAGTTTAAGTGACGAATAATTCTCTATTTTGATTCATTAAAAACGCTATTTTTTTTCCTCTCTGGCTTTTTTCTCTGCGAGTAGCTTTTTCACCCGTGCTTTAATTTCTAGATGACGCTCCACTCCTTCATAGGCGTAACGGTTGTAGCTATTACGGGTAATGAGGTTTTCTAAATAACTAACTCGCTCATTGCCGCCTGGGTGCGAAGATAACCAACTAGGAGGAGCATTTTTTTGCTGTTTTTCTAGCGTCACCATTAAGTTACGCAAGCCATCAGCAGCGTAGCCAGTGGCAACAATTAGGCGTGTACCGAGATTATCTGCCTGACGTTCCATGTCGCGGCTGTAACTGAGTGCAAAGAGTTGACCGATGGTGCCACCTAGAGGTAGATATTGGGTAACGTTAGAGATTAGGTTGCCTTCGCTGACTAATTGAAAAGTGTGGGATAAAAGTACATGGGATAATTCATGACCCATTAACCCAGCTAATTCTGCTTCGGAATTAGCTTTAGCGATCGCACCTGCATTAATAAAAATTTTACCCCCAGGTAATGCAAAGGCGTTAAGGCTTTCCTCTGGAATCACAAAGAATTCGTATTTAAACTCGTCCCGTCCTCCTACCTTCGCCAATTTCTGGCCAATTTCATTGACGTATGCCAAAATATCTTCGTCTATAATTACACCCATCTGTTTTTTTGCCTGCTTTGCTACCGACTCACCTATGGCTCGTTCACCTTGTAGCAGCATGATGGTAGAGTCAAGGGCAGAAAACGGCCCAAGCAGACTGCCAGTGACGGCATAACCTACAGCACCTGTAATAATATTACCGAGGACATTGCCTCTAATTTCTCCTTGTGTATAAGATTTGTAACGGTTCAGATTTTCTTCTGCTAGTTTTGTAAACTCAGGCGCTTGGGGATTTTTCGGGTAGAGAATAGCAAATTGACGCGCCGCCAAAGACGCTTCCATCCATTTTTTATCACCAGCTAAGGCTGTAATTCTAGCTTTAATTAATTCTGGTTGATCTGGATACAGTGAAGAAGCCCGTTCTAATATATCTAATGCTTCTTTAGTGCGATCGTATTGTTTCAACGCTTCAGCATATCGGATATGACCAGGGATAAATTCAGGATATTGCTCAACTAATAGTTGCAGAGGTACTAAAGTTTTTGTTTGCAACTTTTGTGCTATTCCCGCCTCTGATTCTCGCCAGTAGACTTTACCTCCTGGGGATAGTTGCGTGGGGTCGAGTATGGCAGCTTTACGCTGTTGATTATCTGATGTTTTACCAAAAGGCTGCTTAACTTCGCGGTAAATTTTTTCCGCTTCTGGGATTTGTCCTGCCAGATAAAGTTTATCCGCTTCTATAAATTTTAGCTGACGGGCGAGTTCTTCAGGAGTGAGTGGGGGTTCCTGTGGCGACTCTGGCTTTTTCGGTTCGGAAACTTCAGGGGCGGGTTTTGGTGCTTCTGGCGTTGATGAACGTTGCAGCGCTTCCCGTAACTTTTGGACTTTAGTTGTTTCTGAATTGGGCTTTGTCGTTTCAATAGTGGTAGAAGCAGCAGGTTCTTGTGCCAGAAGGGGTGTTGGCTGCGTCAGGATTATCAAAATTGATGTAGCAGATGAAAGTAATACCCACTTCCAAGCTGACAGTAAAGACTTCCAGATTCGTTTCATGCTTGGGCCCACGTATGCAAAAGGCTCTTTTTTAAATTTTATGAGGAATTAGCAAAATACGCATATAGTGATGTACTTTTTGTGAGGCAGTATGCCCAAGCGCGAACTGTTCGGTGATGCGGCGCAGCACTTATTTGCTTAAACTGAGTCACCCAAATACTTGAAAATTTTGCTTATAAGCTAATGAGCATTTAAGTTGCATAACACCAGGGCTGAAGCCCTTACTACAAGGGAATCAGTCTGGAAAAATGAATGACGATTAGCTGGGTTGTCATAAACACCCCTTTTTATTGATTTGTCTTTATTTTACGAGCGATCACATTTATTCTACAACGTCGCAGTTTGAGATGCGATCGCACAGCAGTAAAACACAAAAAACCCCGGCGAAACTAACCGGGGTAAGAGAGAGAGGTACGAATGACAATGAGATACAGCGATACCGAAATTTAAAATCTTAGCTAACGCTAAAACTAACCAAAACTAAAGTTGTGACAATGAAAGTCGCAAAAAGACCTTGTAAAACGTATTTACGTTGTTCCCAAATTGCTGGGTACTCGGCGTAGTAAACCTTGGGTTCTGCTGCGTAGTTATTGAGAATGCCGTCTTCATTTACAGTGGTGTACATATTTTTTTCTCTTCTTTTGTTTACTTATGTAACTAAATTTAACAGGATTGTAACGAAACGTCAAGAGGACTTGACAAAAAAGGGCTAATTATTTTAATAAAAGTAACTTATCGGGCATAGTGGACTGAGGCGAAGCTACCCCAGCCACCGAAAATGCCATATATTACGCAATTTTTTAAATTGCAAAATCTAAAATCCAAAATTGTATAAAAAATAGGACTTACACAAAACTACACGCGGTAGGTGCAATTAATGAATTACCACTACCGGAAAATAACGGTTTGGGCTATTTTTGGCGTAAGTCCTGAAAGAGTAGAGACAATACGGTTCGGTTAAGGCAAAAGACGCGATAAATCACCGTCTCTACAAAGGACTTACTTATTAGACATCTCCAGAAATTAATTATGCGTTACCTGAAACCCTTGTAGAGACGTTGCAGCGCAACCTCTCTACATTAATTTTCACTCCTATGTCTATTGTAAAGACGGCGATTTATCGCGTCTCTCTAACCATCTAATTCTTCATCACTGCATCCAAAAGCACATTGGCATCAAAGCGGACTACATCGGTGCAAGGTAGCCCGGTTTCTGCTGTTATTTGAGCGATGCTTTCCTCAGCCGCAGATTCATCTAAATGTGCTGTGTTAAGCGCTATACCCACTACAGGCACACTTGCAAAAGCGCCACCTGCACTAGCAACGGTTTCATAAAGACGAATTACCTCTAGTAAAGGTGGAATTATTACATGGGGATGATTGCGGACATGAACTTGTCCCGCCCGATGGACTAACACCAGTTGAGTTGGTTGGGAACCACGAATCAGGGGTAGGGTTGCCGTTGAACCAGGATGTAGCAGTGAACCTTGCCCTTCAATGTGCAAGATGTCATAGTTTTTGCCGTAGCGCATCACTACTTGTTCCACAGCACCAGCAGCAAAGTCTACCCGCACGGCATCTAAAGGCACACCATCGCCTTCTAACATCATCCCAGTTTGACCTGTGGCGAGAAATTTAGAACGCCAACCCCGCAGTTTTGATGCCCAATGTAACTGTAGACTAGTTGACATTTTACCGATCGCCATATCGGTTCCCACTGTCAACACCCGCCGGCACGGAAGCGTGCGTGCTATTCCACTAGCAACACCTATATTAGGCGGCTCTTTGCGGACATCCCAAATTAGTTGCCCTGGTTTGAGCAGTGCATTTAAGTCGGGTATATTTGCCATTGGTGTATGCAAACCGTTCACCAAGGACATCCCAGCTTCTAGAGCATCTTTGATTTCTAACCAATAATCATCTGGGATAGCACCACCACTTGGAGCAATGCCTATTACTAAAACTTCTGGCTTGTACTCTAGGGCTGCGGCTACCGATGCCACAATTGGAACATTACGCTTGATACCTGTTAATTCTGTCAGAGATTTGCCAGCGCATTCGCGATCAATGACGGCTACAATTGGTGCTTCGCTGTAACGTAAAATTGCGAGTCCTGTTTTGCCATGAGTCCCAGTAGTTCCCTCATGAAGTAAGATAGCTACTCGTTGATTAAGTGGTAGACGCACTGTGTTTTACCCCCAAACCTGGTAAATCGTTTAGCAAAACTCTACCTTCTTTTAGCAATGCACCTGTAAAAGGATCATCGATTAAGTTGAGGTGACTGTCTAAATCTAAATAATCAGCTAGTGGCGCTAGCTGTAATGCTGCTGTATTCGCTAGGGAACTATCAGAATAGCAACCGAACATTACTTGCAACTGATATGCTCGCGCTGTATGTACCATTCGCATCGCTTCTGTTAGTCCCCCTGATTTCATCAGTTTGATATTAATACCATCCACGTAATTTGCCAAATCGGGAATATCAGAGCTTGTGAAGCAACTTTCATCAACAAAGATGGGTAGGGGAGAGTGTTCTTTGAGTTTTGCTAAACTTTTTTCCTGACCCCGTGGCAATGGCTGTTCTACATACTTTATACCCAATTCAGCCAGCCAATTGCACATTGCGATCGCATCTTCTAAACTCCAACCCCCGTTGGCATCAACAAAAAACTCTGGTTCCGGTGCTTCTTCTCGCACCGCTAAGAGCATTTTTTTATCTGCATCTATGCCATCTGGACTGCCTAACTTCACCTTAAAAAGGCGGACATCGGTAAATTGTAACCAGTCTCGCGCTCTCGCGATCGCACCTTCGGGCGAATTAATCCCAATTGTGACTGAAGTTGGTACTATTTGATTGCGATCGAGTCCCCAAATTTGCCACAAAGGTAAACCTACGCGCTTACCTAACCAGTCGTGCATTGCCATATCCAAGGCAGCTCTTGCAGCAGAAGGAACCTGGTTTTGTATTAAAACTTGCTCAATTTCCTGACGTTGTAAAGGGCTGAATGCTTGCAACAGTGGCACAACTTGCTGTAGGGCATTTTTGATTACATCAGTTGATTGCCGATGATTACCCACACCGAATGGCGATGCTTCCCCCCAACCTTCGATACCATCTTCTGAAATACTCACCCATACATTCGTTGTCTGTGCCGTTGTACCTCTACTAATGGTCAAGGGAAATCTTTTATTTACAGTAAATAAATTTACATTTATTTGCATACTAATTCTGCATATTATGTTATTGCAAAAGTAAGTGTAAGTTCAAAGTTTAGATTATCGGATGTATCTGTTATACTTTTTTACATTCATTGCTTAGTTACTAAAGTTTTTATACATAATTTTATTTTTTACTTGACTTATGAACAACTTAAAAAAATGGAAGACTTTAAAATCAAAAATGGTTTTAGATAACCCCTGGTGTCAGGTTAGGCAAGATGAAATAGAATTGCCCAATGGCAAAATTATAGATGATTATTTTGTTAGTATTAAGCCTGACGTGGCAATGGTTTTACCCATTACGAGCAATAGAGAAATTATTTTTGTCCGGCAATATAGACACGCAGTAGGTGAATTTTTCTTAGAACTGCCAGCAGGAAATTTCGATCCTACAACAGAGAGCGCAGAAGTGGCAGCAATTAGAGAATTTACAGAAGAAACTGGTTATATTGCCCAAGAATTGAGAAAAATTGGAACTTTATACGATAAACCGAGTAAAGATACCAATCAAATACATTTATTTTTAGCAGAAAATGTGAGCAAATTTGGAGAGCAACAACTGGATATTACCGAAGAGATTGAAGTTGTATTTATCCCTGTAGAATCAGTTTTAGATAAAATTGCCCAAGGTGAAATTTCTGTTGCAGGAACCGTTGCGGCTCTTTTTTTAGGTTTGAAACTTCTCACTTATTAATAATCCAAGGGCTAATTATGTTTGTTTTTATAGTAACTTCTGATACTTTCCTCAAACTTCGTCCAAGTAAGTTAGCGGAACTAGCGGAAGATGAAAAAATTCTGATTCCAGTCAAAAGGGTCTTACAGGTTATTTCTTATACTGAAGAGAAAGAATATTACAGAATTATCTTGAAAAACTCTATCAATGGCAAAGATACATGGTTTGTCCGTAAGGAGCATATTGAGATATCTGATTATCTAACTTATTATTATGAGAATGCTTATATCGGCTCTACTGTTGCAGTTAATAATAATATCGAGTCTTATGCTAATTTTCGTTCTTCGGATTTTGGCGGTATCGAGGTTGAAGAAGAAGTTATTAAGCGGTTAAAAGCGCAGCTACAAGAAACCCCAACTGTTCAAGAACGATCTTCACAACCTGTCGATATAACGAAAGATTTGGTCGATTGTAGTGTTTTCAGTCCTGCTTCTATAACTCCAGACGATATGTTTCTCGTCCAAGTCTTTGTTCATCTTCCTGAACAAGTTGAATTTGTCAAACAGAATGCTCAACAATTTGATCCTGAAGCTAAACAGTTAGGTGTGAGAAGTTTAGGAGTACCTATTAAACGAGGAAGTGAACTCACTTTTAACTTGTCAATTCCAAAACTAGAAGTGGACGAGCCAATTCAACAGTTGAGTTGGAATGGTAGAGCAGATTCTATTCAATTTGGTGTAACAGTTCCTGCTGATATCACTCAGAAAACAGTCATTGGAACTGTTACTGTCAGCCAAAATACAATTCCTCTCGGTCATCTAAAATTCAAAGTATCGATTATTACATCTGCGTCTTCTACATCAAAAGAGCCTCAGTTAGTACTGGAGTTTAGACTAAAAGCGATATGAGAGAAAGCAGACCAAATGGAATTAGAGGTTAAAAATATTATCTTGTCAGCCTGAAAGCATCCGCCA